>JAZNEY010000031.1:0-33815 GCA_045588795.1 Clostridia bacterium
GAAAGGGTGACCCACCATGGGGTTTATTGGCATTTTTTATTGGAGGTTCGTTGATTATCACAGCTGCTTCAATAGGACTTTTTGAAAAAGCATGGGAAAAACGCAGAATTCCAAATACTGATTATTGTGTGGTTGAAACAACGGAAGATATGTATGTTATTGTAACAAAAAATGGAAGAAGAGAATTACACATTGCAGATATAGATAAACTGTGTAAAAAAACAGAAATAGCACGAACTGAAGAAACAGACCTTACAAGAAAATTATATTCTTGTGGCGAAGTTGTAATTTCAAATGAAAAAGTAGAGATTTTTGCAGAGAAACCAAGCGAAGATTATTATGATCACGAATGTGAAGATTGTTTTGAAAATTAATAAAATTAAAATAGGGGGAAAAATAAAATGGATAAAAAAGTTTTTGGTTTAATATGGTGGGGAGGAATACTTGCGCTTACTGGCGTGTCACTTGCTGCACTTTTAACCTTTGAGTCGCAATTCCACGAATCAAATAGAATTGAAGGAACAGATTTGTATGTCTCAACTACCACAAGTGATGTTTATGTGGTGGTTGAAAGAGATGGGAAAAAAGAACTTCACAAAGGCGACATTGAACAATTGAAAACATTAGATAACATTGGTGTTCATAGTTATTTTAATGCGACAGACCTTACAAGAAAGGTGTTCTATTGTGGTGAAACAACAATTTCAAATGAAAAATATGATATGTATCAAATTCGCCCAGATGAAAGTTGCTATGACCACGAATGTGAAGAATGTTTTGAAAATAATTAATTGATAACAGTAAAGCCAGAACGCTGGAATTGTTAATGCCAATCAGAGTTCTGGCTTTTGTTTGGGTTTGGTTTTTAGAGGTGCTGGTGTATTGATAAACTTTATGCGGGTGAAGAAAAAGTGCAGTTGCTGTCTAATAATTGCAATCAAAAAGCGGGAACAGTTTTGTTCCCGCTTACATTTTGTTGTTAATTTTCAAGCCCTGCTTTTTTATAAGCATCTTTTGTCTTTTCTTTTAGTTTTTGGTAGTTATCTTCAATCAGCTTTGATAATTCTTCTTTCTTCATAATTTGCTCTCCTTAAAACTTGTTTTAGAAACATTTATTGCTTTTGTTTTTAATTTTCACAATTTCAAGTTTGCTTGCAAAGTCTTTTGCATTTTCAATTGATTTTCCACATTTTGCTATGGACTTGGTGGCTTTTTTAGTTGCTGTGGCAAATGTTTCATCAATGGTTTTTTGTGAATCTGAAACAGCCAATTCCTCTGTGTGGAATTTTTGCATTAAAGAAAAGCGTACCGCTTGCTCAATATCTTCAATAAACTGTGCATCTAAAAATAATTTTGAAGGTATTGAGTTGAATTCCATCGGATTCTCATAAATTTTTTGAAGCCAATCAGACTTCTCTTTTTCAATTGCCGATTTTTGTTTTTTTACTCTCTTTTGTAAAAATCTGAATACTTCACTTGCAGAAAGTGGTATTCCAAGTGTTGAGTGAAGTCCGGCGTTCCATGCCGAATTGAAAACATTTTGTTGAGAAAGAACATCAAGATTTAAAGTCTTGATTTCTTTTAGTTCTAAGTAGTTAACAAAAATAGCCTCTAGAATTTTGTACGTGCAAGGTCTTATATCGCATTCAATAGAGTTTAAATAGGTTGGAGAAATTCCAAGTGTTTCTGCCATATCTGCAATTGACTCATTACAGCGGGCAAGCCTAACGCAAGAAAGAATTTTCCCAAGGTCGTTCTTTTCATAATTTTTTTGCATAATTTTATCCCCCGATAACATTACAATTCACTATTGTCTTGATATTAACACAAAAAGTGCATATTGTCAATATAGAAAATAAAATTTATTTTTAGAAAAATTTTTGAAATAAGCATTGTTTTAATATTTTTAAAATGTTTTAAAGTTTTTTTGTAAATTATTGTTTTTTTACTTGACAAATTTTCAAAAAAGGGGGGGTATAATCACTTTAATTATTACAGGAGGAGCATAATATATGTCCAAAAGAAGAAAATACAATCTTATACAAATCGGAGCAGTGGCTTTGTGCCTTGTTTTTCTTGCTCTTACAATGAGTGCAGGAAGCAATGAAACACTAGAGTGTATTTATGGTGGAGTGGCACTAGCATGTCTTATTGCAATAAAGGTTTGTGCTTCAAAAAAGAAAAATCTTTGCAAAGTTTGTGGCGAAGAGTACGGTGTTCCAGTTGAAGAATCGTGTGTTGGTTCGGATATGATTATTCAAGAGGGATTTTTAGGCACAGCCACAGCAACAGAAGTTTCAAGAAGATATGATGTTGTTTACGAATGTCCAAATTGCAAATCAAGATGGCCAAAAAGAGAGAAAAGAAGAGCCTAGATTTGTGAGTAAATTTTGAAAACACAAAATTTATAAAACGAAAGAATACAGGAGACATCTCCTGTATTTTTTTGTATCAAAAATTTAAAGTAGTACAAGTTAAATTGTTTATAGTTTTCATTCTTCACTTTTCACCTCAAAACAAATACGAACCTAGTGAAGAGTTAAGAACGAAGAGTTAAAAGTACCAAACAAAAAATCCGCCCCAAATAAATGAGCAAACTTGCTCCCAATTGGTTCGGATTTGTTTTTGTATGGTGCGACCGGAGGGAGTCGAACCCCCGACCTTTCGGTTCGTAGCCGAACGCTCTATCCAACTGAGCTACGGACGCAAATCACATAACGCAATATATGATATACTATTTTTACAAGTTTGTCAAGTTTTAGTGAATAAAATATTCTTTTAAAATATTGAAATCTCAGCCTTTAAGATTTTGACAAAATGGTAAATATTATGTTACCATTGGTGCAAGTAGAGGAGTGAAAAATGCAAAAGTTTTACAACAAAAATATTGAAGAAATTTATTCTATTCTAAATTCAAGCGAATGTGGTCTTTCAAAAGAAGAGGCAAGCGAAAGGTTGCACGAGAATGGTGAGAATACTCTAAAAGAGAAAAATCGGAAAGGTGCTTTAAAAATATTTTTAAGCCAATTCAATAATATGATGATTATTCTGCTATTATTAGTTGGTATTGTATCGCTTGTATACTCAATTGTGAATAACGAAAGCATAATTGAGTCAATTGTAATTTTTGGCTGTGTTCTTGTAAATGCTTTTATGGGCTTTTTCCAAGAGATGAAAAGCGAAAATGCAATTGAATCTCTCAAAACAATGACAGAGTCCAAAGCAGTTGTGAAAAGAGCGGGGGAGTTTGAAGAAATCTCAGCCAACGAATTGGTGGTAGGTGATATTATTCTACTCGAGGCAGGAGACACAGTACCGGCAGATGCAAGAATAATTACTTCTTCATTTGCAAAAGTTGATGAGTCAGTTTTAACTGGTGAAAGTATTGCAGTTGACAAAACAGATGAAGTTATTGTTGGCGACAATAAAATTATTCAGGACCAATTAAATATTGTTTTTTCTGGAACGAGTGTGGTAAATGGCAGGATTGAGGCTATTGTTATCAGAACTGGAATGGATACAGAGCTTGGAAAGATTGCTGGCAAACTTGATACAAAGGAAGAAGAGTTGACTCCACTTCAAAAGAAAGTTGAAAGGGTGAGTGGGTTTATTACGGTTGTTGCCTGTGTTTTAATTGCTATAACGCTATGTTATGGTTTAATTAAAAGACTTGATGCACTTTCAATTATTATGCTTTGTATTTCTATGGTGCTTGCATCTGTTCCTGAGGTTTTGCCTGTCTCAATCACTGCGACGCTGACTATTGGTGTTCAAGAAATGGCAAAAAAGAAAACTATTGTAAAGCAAATGTCTGCCATTGAAACGCTTGGAGCAACACAAATAATTTGTTCAGATAAGACGGGCACTATCACAACAAATGAAATGACTCTAGTTGAGATTTTTGCAAACGATAAGAAATATCTGAATGTTAAGCAACAGCACGCAGAACTTGATATGTTCAACAAGATTTTGGGGCTTTGCAATGACACTGAGGTCAACGGTAAAAGTGCAGGCGAATTTCTCGGGGACCCCGTCGAAATTGCTTTGAGTAAATATCTTGCAAATTTACATATTGGACTTGAAACACTAAGAGAAGAGAATAAGAGGATTGCAGAAATTCCTTTTGATTCGACAAGAAAAATGATGAGCACAATCAATAGCGTTGGAGGCCGGCACTTAATGCTCACAAAGGGGAGTTTGGGCGAGATTATAAAGAAATGTAATGGCTACTATAAAAATGGTAAAGTACAAAAACTCACTAAAATAGAGATAGCAAAATTTTTAGCAAAAGAAAAGGCTATGAGCAAAAAGGCATATAAAGTTTTGGCTTTTGCATATAAGAAAGTTGAGCAAAATAAAGAAGAGTTTGATGTAAGTGATGAAAATAATTTGATTTTGGTTGGTATTGCTGGTATGGTTGACCCTCCAAAAGATGGAGTCAAAGAGGCTGTAAAAAAATGCAAAGAAGCCAAGATGAAGCCAATTATGATAACGGGAGATAGCCTAGCAACTGCTATGGCGGTTGCAATTGAGGTTGGTATTGCAAAGAAAGAGGCTGAAGGGGTTGAGGGCAAAGAAATTGATGGATTAACTGATGATGAGCTTAGAAGTTTTGTAAAAAAATATACAGTATTTGCAAGGGTTACCCCAGACCACAAAGTAAGAATTGTTCGAGCATTTCAGCAAAGTGGAAAAGTTGTTGCAATGACTGGAGATGGAGTGAATGATGCTCCGGCATTAAAACTTGCACACGTTGGTGTTGGAATGGGGAAATCTGGAACAGATGTTACAAAAAGTGTCTCTGATATAATCCTGATGGACGATAGCTTTTCGACAATTGTAACAGCGGTTGAAGAGGGGCGAAGAATTTACAACAATGTGATAAAAACAATACTTTATAACCTATCAAGTAACTTTGCGGAAATATTTTTGATATTGTTTGGAATGATAATAAGACAAAATATAATTTTACCACTCCACATTTTGTATATTGATATTATTGCAGACACTTTGCCATCAATAGCAATAGCGTTTGAAAAAGACAATAAGGGCAGTATGAAGCAAAAACCAAACGGGCTAAATAAAAAAGTTTTTACACCGTTTATTGTAAGTGGAATAATAACATCTGCAGTCATTGAGGTTTGTATTTCCCTTGCTGTATTCTTTGTAACAAAGGGAATGTTTGGACTGGAAGTTGCTCAAACACTTTCGCTTTTGTCAATAGTCTTTAATGAGTTCGTATTTACATACAATTGTAAAGATTTGAAAGGATCAAGTATTAAAAAGGGCTTGTTTGACAATAAATTCTTAAATGTAACCACAATAGCATTATTGCTTGTTCAGGTTGCTGTATTTTTCACTCCAATTGGGTTATTGTTTGGACTTTCGACAATAACAGCGACTCAATTTTTAGCAATACTTGGTGTTAACATTTTAGGCTTTTTCATAATTGAATTTACAAAGCCAATACTTGTAACTTACTTTAAAGACAAATAAGGTTTTAAGCCACCAGTTTTGGTGGCTTATTTAACAGAAAAAATTTTAATGCATAAAATATTTATATAGTCTTGACACGGAGTGTAAAAGTTTGTAAAATCAATTGTATAAGGGGAGGGATAGAAAATGAAAAAGATATTTATACCAGTTATTGCTTGCTTGCTTTCATTGACTTTAATATTATCAGGCTGTGGCACAAACAATGGTATGCATTCAAAACTTGCAAGTACATCAGACTTGAAATTTTCAGGATATACTGATTTGACAGTAATTCTTGATGGGGCAACAATCGATAAGGACAGTTTGACAACGAATGGCAGTGTTGTTGTAAGCAAAGAAATTGATGGTGTTGTTTGCTATGGAGTATTCAATGTTTTAGAGGGCGTTTTTAAACTTGGACTTGAAAAAGTTGTTTCAATTGAGCCAATTGCAACAACAAGCATTGGAGATTCTTTTATCGTTAAATATGAAAAAGATGGAAAGACTCTTTGCAAAGTTGTAAGAGATAACGGAATAGTAATATATGATGGGTTGGATTCGGCGGAATTTGTTGGAAGCCAGAAATTAAAGAAAGAGTATTACGAGGCTTGGAAATATACACTCAATGGTTTTGAAAATTTTGAAGTTTTAAAAATCAAAAATGGCGAAACAACTGTAAACTATACAACAGGAAATGGCATTGGAAAACAACTTATAACAGAGGAATATGCTTGGGGCGGGCAGTTTTCAAAAGACCTTGTTGGCTACGTTGTAAAAATGCAATTGTTGCCAAGCGGAAACCAAAAATATGTTGTTCTTGATAAGAAAGAAAAGGTTGTTTCTACTTATGAAATTAATGTAAACAACATTAATGATATTGTAACGATTGGAAAATCAATGATTGTTCAATATTTGCACCCAGTTGATGCTTACTCTAACAATTTTGATGTAGTGATTGATGGTGCAAAGTATAACGTTGAAACAATGTGTGTTGACCTAAAAACAGGCAAGGAAAAGACTTTAAGCGGATTCAAATATTTACTCGGCTCAGCTTCAACTCAAAAAATTAACGATACAACAACTAAACTTGGCGTTAAAAAGATTGAAAACAAGATGCCATCATATGACACCTACATTTATATGACAGAGACAGGCAAGGCAACAGAGACTGCGTTCTACTATGCAAAGATGGTTCCAATCAAAGAGAATCTTATCCTTGCAGAAACAGATGATAGTGTGGCGAAAATTTTACACTTAATTGATAGCAACGAAAACATTGTTGTTGACCTATCTTCGTTTGGAAAAGATTATGATTATGTTGCACACAGCGACAAATTCATTATCCTAAAAGATGATGAAAGTGGCAAATATGGAATGATTGACACAGCCGGAAATATGATTACTAACTTCTTATATGATGGAAGTGAGGGTGTTGTAAATGATGTTTGGCTTGCCTATAAAAATGAGTTTAATGCGACAGAGGAAACAACAACAAAAACTTACTATACCGTTGACCTAAACGGAGCAGAGGCAAAGCAAGTTGAGACAATTTTAAATAAAGAAAGCATTGTTACATCAAACACTTTTAAAGAAAGAGGAATTGATTCAATTACTTGTAAAAATGGTGCTATTGCAGAAATTAAAGAGGCGGGTACAGAAGCCAATAAATACACATATTCACTTTATCTTTACAGCGACCTTGCAACATCTGTAAAACAATTCACAAATGTTGATGAAGTTACAATCGAAACAATCAATGTTGGTGGCAGTTTTACAAAGGCAATTTTAATTATCGCAAGTGATGGAAGTGTTGGCATAATTAGATAACGGCAAATAAAATCTCTAACAAAATATTGTTGGAGATTTTTTTATTGCAATTAATTTTTGTTTGACGCGAGCAAATATAATTTGATAAATTAAAGATAATAAACAAAAGGAGAATTATATGGATAAAAAATTTGAACCATTATTTAGACCTTGGAAAATCAAAAATCTTGAAATCAAGAACAGAATAGTTCTTTGCCCAATGGGTGGAACATCACTTTTCGGTTGGATGGAACCGCACAAGTTTGATGAAGACGCTTCGGATTTCTTTATGAATCTTGCAAAAAACAATGTGGGATTATTGATTACAGGAATTACGCCTCTTAGAAATTTAATAGGCGGTCAATGGCTTTATAAAAACCCTAAGCCATTTGAGAAGTTAAAACCATACATGGAAGAGTTGCACAAAACAGGTGCAAAACTTTTCGTTCAGTTAACTGCAGGGTTTGGCAGGTCATTTTCTATTCCAAACAGCCTTGTTCCTATGCTTAAAAACAAGTTTCTTGGAACAATGGCAAAGCCAATATTTGATGTTGGCTATCTGTGTGCTTCACCTAGCGAATTGCCATCAAGATGGGCAGAGGGTGTAATGTGCAGAGCCTTAAAAGTTGAAGAAATTTTAGAGATGGTCAATGCCTTTGCAAAGACTGCAAAATTATGTAAAGAGGCGGGTGTTGATGGTGTTGAAATTCACGCTGTGCACGAGGGCTATTTGATTGACCAATTTACAACAAAGTACACCAACCACAGAACAGATGAGTACGGTGGAAGTTTTGAAAACAGATACAGATTTGCAGTGCAAATAGTAAGAGCAATAAAAGAGGCTTGTGGGGAAGATTACCCAGTATCGCTAAGATATTCGGTTGAGAGCAAAACCAAAGGATTTTGCGAGGGTGCTATGCCGGGCGAAAAGTATACCGAAGTTGGCAGAGATATGAAAGAGAGTGAAAGGGCAATTAAGTATCTAGAAGAAGCCGGCTACGATATGTTTGATGCAGACAACGGAACATATGATGCTTGGTATTGGGCACACCCGCCTGTTTATATGCCAAAGAATTGTAATCTCGCAGATGTTAGCCATATCAAAAAGTTTACAAATGCTCCGGTTGTTTGTGCGGGTAAAATGGAGCCCGAGGTCGCATCAAAGGCAATTGCAAATGGCGATATAGATGCTATGGGTGTGGCTAGGCAGTTTTTAGTTGATGGTGAGTGGGTAACAAAACTTATGGAAAATAGGCTCGAGGATATTCAGCCTTGTATCCATTGTCATAATGCCTGTCTTGCAATGAGCCACTATAAAGGTGTTGCAAACTCTTGTGATATGCAAGATTCAATGCATATGTCAAGATGTGCACTAAATCCAATGACTATGGACGGTGGAAAGTTTGATATGAAACCGGCAAAGAAATCTAAAAAGGTCGCTGTTATTGGCGGTGGTGTTGGTGGAATGGAGGTTGCAAGAATTGCAACTCTTCGTGGACACAAGGTAACAATTTATGAAAAAACTGACAGGCTTGGTGGTGTATTTATTCCAGCTTCTGCTCCAAGTTTCAAAGAACAAGATAAAAAACTTATTGAGTGGTACAGGAGACAAATAAAACTATTGAACATACCTGTTGTGTTTAATACAGAAGTGAGAGATTTGTCTAAACTTGATGCAGATGAAATTGTTGTTGCAACAGGTGCAAAACCAAGAAAACTGAACCTAAAGGGTGCAGAAAGATGTATAGAGGCTGTTGATTATCTATATGGCAAGCCTGTGGGCGAAAAAGTGGTCGTTATTGGCGGTGGACAGACCGGATGTGAAATAGCCCTCGATTTATTCAATAAGGGCAAAAAACCGGCAATTATTGAGGCGAAACAAGATCTTATGGTTGTTGATGGCCTATGTCTTGCAAACTCCTCATATTTAAGAGATTTCTTTAAATTGCATAAAGTGCCAGTACTTCTTGAAAGTATGGTTGAAGAAATTACTCCAAATTCTGTAAAGGTGAGAACAAAGCAAGGGCTTGTAGAGGTTCCGGCTGATGATGTTATTCTTTCAATTGGATATATTCCAGCACCAATTGCAAAAGAGGGTAGAAATGTCCATATCGTAGGTGATGCTAAAAAGGTTGGAAATCTTAGAACTGTTGTTTGGAGAGCTTGGGAAGTGGCCCAAGAAATTTAATTTATAAAATTTCGTTCATTTTTAGCAAATAGTTGAGTAAATTTACACTTTCATCTTGAAAATAAAAATTTGTATGTTATAATCCAATCATATTGGAGAGGGAAATACTATGGCAAAAAAGAAAAAACAAGATGAGACAAGAGAACTTACAAAAGAAGAACTTTTAGTTGAAGAACAAAAATATCTTTCAAGTAAAAAATGGATAACAAGGGGTTGGCATTTATTTGCTTGTGCATCAATACTATATTTTTTAAATGGTATGATTGGAAGAAGTGCAATTATGAATTTGCCACAAGAAAAGCCAATAATTGAGCAACTTGATGATTACAGAGACACAGAAAAATTCAATGATTATATGACAGCGGTACAAAATGAGGCAACAGACAGGCTTATGCGTGGGGAGATAACCGTTGAAGAATATAACTATGTTGTAGAAACGGTTTCAAGTGATGAAAATTTTGAAAAGTTTTTAAGAAGCCTTGAAGATGATGAAAGAGTTCAAAAGGTTGTGCAAAACTATGATAAATTTAAACAGGAATATGTGGCACTTTCAAGAAAACATAGCGGAGTGTCAATTGTTGCATTAAGTTCACTTCTTGTATCAACTTTAATTCTTGGAAAACACAGATTCAGAGAAGAATCAATAGAAGAGGCAAGAAAGAAAAGGGCAGAGGCAAAAGAAAAAAGAGCAGAAACCAAAGAAGAAAACAGCGAAATGAATTAAAATAAAACAGTGTTAGTGAATTTCTCACTAGCACTGTTTTTTACATTTGAAATATTACGAATTAAATTTTTCAATGTTTTCAGCAAGGAACATTCTTTGAAATTTTTCGTTTGATGAAAATAGGTCATCAAATGTTCCAGAGTCAATTATTTTACCCTCATCTAAGAAGAAGATAATATCAGAATCTTTTATGGTTGAAAGTCTGTGAGCAACTATTACAATGGTGCTTGTTCCTTTTAGGCTATCAATGCTTTTTTTAACTTCTTCTTGGGCGAAGTTATCAAGAGAGCTTGTTGACTCATCAAATAAAATGATTGATGACTTTCTAAGCATTGCTCTTGCAATTGCAAGTCTTTGTTTTTGTCCGCCGGAAAGTTTTATTCCGCTTTCGCCTACCTTAGTTTCAATTCCGTTTGGAAGAGAGTTCACAAACTCATCAAGTGAGGCAAGTTTTATTGCCTCAATAACTTCTTTGTCGGTTGCACTTGGCTTAGCAAGAAGTAGGTTTTCTTTGATTGTCATATCAAAGATATAAGGAAATTGATTTACCAATGAGAACGAAGAACGAAGAGTGTTTTTATCGAGGTTGTTGATGTTAACGCCATCTATCAAAACCTCGCCCGAGTCAACCATATTCATCTTAGCGATAAGGTTTAAAATTGTTGATTTGCCAGAGCCCGATTTTCCAACAAATGCAACAGTTGTGTTTCTCGGTATTTTAAAGTTTAAATCATTGAAAATATGGTTTTCAGAAATAAGTTTCTTTGTGCGTTTTTTGGTCTTTTTGTCTTTTTCGTATTCGTATTCAAAATATGTGAAAGAGACATTTTTAAACTCTATATCGCCATTAATTTTTTCAAGTGATATGTTTCCAAAACTCTCGGTTACAAATTCATCTTCATCAAAAAGGGCAAACATTCTGTCAGATGAAACTTTAATGTCTACAAATCTATTTGCAATATTTCCTATGCCCCAAACGATATCATAAATGCTGTGGCGGTTTGAGTAAACAATCATAAATGTTGCAAGAGTTATAAGACCTTTGTCCATAATAGCGATTGCAAAAATTAATGTGAAAATATTTACAACCTCAATCAGCATATTCCTAGTACTAAAAAATGTAGTGTCGGTATTGTTGTGCTTAGACATTGCTTTTCTGTACTTGTTGTATGCTTCTTCTGAAACACCAGAAAGTTTTTCTTCAAGAGCAAGTGATTTAATATCTCTTTCGCTTCTAACAATTTCGGTCGTAAGTGAGGTGATTTTGTCGTTTTCTTTTCGAAGTGCCGAGCGAAGTTTTCTTCTTACCTTTACACGAATGAACTCTATTGAGAGTGCCACCGCAATAAGTGCAAGGATAATAATCGACAAATAAATATTAAGTGTTGCGATATAAATAACCATAGCAATTGAAGTTATAATATCTGCAAACATATCAACGATAGATGCGAGGTTGTCAACTACTCTTTCTGGGTCGTTTACAATCCTTTGAACAAAAGTTCCGGTGTCGTGAGATGTATAAGTCCTTGAGTTTAACTTGAATGCTTGTTTTGATAAGTCTGCGTTTAGGTTCGCCATAATTTTAACACTGTAATTGTTGTATAGAAAGCCCGCAGTTATCCAACCAAGCCTACGAACTATGGTAAGAACAAGGCCGACATAAAGTAGTTTAATTGCACCTGAAAAATCAAAAACAGTTATGAGTTCAACAGTGTCTGCAAACATAATAGTCATTAATATTGAAGCAATGCCAGAAATTAATGTCGCCAAAATGTAAATCGAGATGGCAAGCCAATATTTGCTGAAATACTTTTTCAAGCCAAATTTTTTCTTTTGCATAAATTCCTCCTAAAATATTTTATATACTTTCTGCGAAGATTAAAATGCTGTAAAATTGACATAAAAAAACTTCGCAAAGAAAACACGCATGCGAAGTCGAAGTATATTTACAACAAAATATATACTAGATGAGATCATTCGCATGACATATTAAGTTGTTAAATCTAAAGTATCTTGCATTTATCATGCGTTTGTCCTCCTCTTAAAATTTTTAAATTTAACTACAAATAAAATATCATATGAATTTTCTTTTGTCAAGTGAATACATTTTGTTCAAATAAAAAAGTTTTTAGTTTGCAATATTTATTGACACAAAGAACTAAAATTTGCTACACTTATATTAAGTGTTATATATCGTTGTTTTTACATATATTTTATTAGCACAATTTACAAAAAAATTAAAAGGAGAAAAGAATGTTAGAAGTCAGAAATTTAGTCAAAACCTATAAATTGACTGAAAAATCTAAAACTAAAGAAGTCGTTGCGTTAAACAATGTTTCAATTACTTTTCCAGAAACTGGGCTTATATTCTTGCTTGGTAAATCTGGTTCTGGTAAATCAACACTTTTAAATGCAATCGGTGGACTTGACACATTTGACAAGGGTGAAATTATCATCAAGGGTAGGTCAAGTAAATCATTCTCTCAAAGCGATTTTGATAGTTACAGAAATACATTTATAGGTTTCATCTTCCAAGAATATAATGTTTTGGAAGAATTCACAGTTGCTAAAAACCTTGCACTTGCAATTGAACTTCAAGGAAAGGAAGCAACAAAAGAAAAGGTGAACGAACTGCTTGAAATGGTAGAAATGAAAGAGTTCGCGAAAAGAAAGCCAAACCAATTATCTGGTGGACAAAAACAAAGAGTTGCGATTGCTCGTGCTCTTATCAAAAATCCAGAAATTATAATGGCAGATGAGCCAACCGGTGCTCTTGACAGCAAAACTGGTAAGCAAGTTATGGATACTTTGAAACAACTTTCAAAGACAAAACTTGTAATCATAGTTTCGCACGACAGAGAGTTTGCTGAAATTTATGGCGACAGAATTATTGAGCTTAAGGATGGTGAGATTCTTCAGGATATCACAAAGAAAGAGGTTGAGGCTGTAAAAACAGCATCAGGTGTTAGTGTTATTGAAAATGAACTTATCCACATCAAGAAAGGTCAAAAACTTTCAAAAGAGGATATGCAAATAATTTTTGATGCCATTAATGCAAACTCAGAAGAGGGTGATACAATTATTTCACTTTCTGAAAGGGCCAATGCCGATATGAAGAAGGCAAATGCAATTACAGATGATGGAAATAAAGAAGTATTCCGCAACACAGAAAAAGAAGATGTAAAAACAAAAGAGTATGACCCAAAGAAATTTAGGCTGATTAAGTCCAAACTTAAATTCAAAGATAGTTTCAAAATGGGAGCAAGCAGTTTAAAACATAAGAAAGGAAAACTTGTGTTTACTATATTGCTATCATTTATAGCATTCACAATCTTTGGTGTAATTGATACACTTGCAAGTTTCAACAGACCAAATGCAGTTTGGAGCACAGTTGAAACATTGAATAAACCGTATGTAATTTTACAAAAAGGCACAGATTGGGGCGATGGCAGTGCTGCTAAGATGCCTACATCACAAGCAGATAAAGATGCTCTAAAAGAATTATACCCAGACATTGAACTTTTAAATGTTCATAGTACGTCAAGTTGGACTTGGTACGGGTCTCCTTGGAGCAATCCTGATATGGCAACAATCAGAAGTAGTGATGATCTTGTTACTGATGGAACAATTTTAACAACTCCGAGTGCATCTGGAATTATGTATTTACCAGAAGAATATCTTACAAAGTTCAACCTAACATTGGTTGCTGGAAGAATGCCTGAAAGAATTGGAGAACTTGCAATTTCAAAAATTGCTTTTGATGGATTTAAGGCATTAAACAACGAAAAGATTACAGAGTATAGTGATTTATTGGACCAATATAGCAATGTATATTTTGGCGATAAAAACTATACTGTTGTTGGAATTGTTGATGATGGAACAGACCTAAGTCAATATTCATCAATTTCAAGTGAAGAGTTGAATGGTAATGACAATCTCAAAAAAGAGATAGTGAAAAAAATTATGTACAACCTAACAAGTATGGCATACATAAGCGAGGCGGAGAGCAATCTATACGAAGGCAAAATAGGCGACTTCAGTAACTTATATGTTTACAAGGGTGATACAGAACTAACATCTAACTTAACTCTTAGAAAAATCAACTCAATTGAAGCAGCGCATAAGGCATATTATGAAGAAGGTTTAGAGTATTATAATTTCTTCTATAAAGGTGGCGAAGTTTATACAAATGGACAATTTGTTGAACTTTCAAATGGCCAAATTATTGTTCCATATTCTTGGTTCAAGTCTGGAACAAATGCATTAACAAAATCACAACTAGAAACAAGAATTAACGCAGAAACCCCATTCAAAGTTACAATCAAAAAAGAAGATGTTTGGGACAGTGGTTTGGAACAATACTATGATTATGAAAAAGAGTATACTGTTGTGGGTTATTATGACCGCGACGGATATAGTGCAGGTGCCCCACTTATGTCAGCTAGTGATGCCATATCGCACAATCAAGTATTGGGTGACCGAGGTTATACCGTATTATACGATACAGACAAACAACTTCCAGAGGTTTGGGGCAGAGCTTCAACAATTAAAAATGGATATGAATACTCGTTAAGTGTAAAATCTCTATCTGAATGGATTACATCAGAAGATTCGTGGAATGGCACCGGAATTACATACCTAAAATCTGGAAAAGAAATTTATGCAAATGGTGCAGTAGTTGAACTTGCAGATGATGAAATTATTCTTCCACAAGATGCGTTAAGCAGTTTAGGAACAGAAGAAGAAATAAAGGCTCAAATCGAAGCGGGACTTACAATTGACATCAAACAAGGCGATTCAAGAAATCCAAGCCATTGGTTTACATTTAAAGTTGTTGGATACACAAGCAGTTCTGATAAACTATATGTGTCTCCAAAGACTATGACTGATTCTGTTATGCCAAAGGTTTCAGGAAGTTATATGACACTTGCTGTAATGTCAGATAATGCAGAAGAAAATGAAAAATTTGTTAAAGCGTGTGAAACATATAACGACAATGGTATTAAATTTACAGTACAAAACAATGCAACTGAACTTCTTGATCAGTTTGGTGAAATAATTGCAGTACTTTTAACATATATCGTTTGGGTTGGTGTTGGCTTTGCAGTATTTGCAGCACTACTTCTTATGAACTTTATTTCAACCTCTATTTCTCATAAGAAGAGAGAAATTGGTATTCTTCGAGCACTTGGTGCAAGAAGCAGTGATGTATTTGGAATATTCTTCAATGAAAGTTTTGTTATTGCAATGATTAACTTTGTTTTAGCAACAGTTGCGACATTTGTTGCAAGTGCAGTAATAAGCAATGTGCTAATTACAAACCTTGGCATTGATCTTGTATTCCTTTCAACCGGAATCAGACAAATACTATTGATACTTGGTGTAAGTATTCTTACAGCATTCATATCAAGTATTATTCCTGTTAACAAAATTGCTAAGAAAAAACCAATTGATGCAATCAATAACAGATAACAATCAAAAGGCGACCACAATTAAAAAGTGGTCGCTTTTGTTTTGTCTTAAATATAAATTTACAATAAATGGTTTGAAAAACCAACGGGACTTTGTTATAATATATCGTGCTAATACAAATGGCAGAGAGGAAATTATGGCGAAAAAGAAACTAGAAAATCAAAAGAAAAGAAAACTTTGGTACAGAGGAATGAAAAAGTTGATGCTAGGAAGATACAAAGAGCCAAAGTTTATATATTTAGGTGAAAAAATTGGAAAGAGTGGAATGATTCTTTCAAACCATGAGGGTACAGATGCACCAATGTCGTTAGAGATATATTTAGATGCGCCAATCACAATGTGGGGTGCACACGAAATGAACTCTGGACTTATAAAAATGTATAAATATCAAACAAGGGTTTACTATCACGAGAAAAAACATTGGAATTTGCACCTTGCAAGGTTATTTTGTTTGCTTGCAAGCCCACTGACAAATCTGTTTTACAAAGGGCTTGACCTTATTTCAACCTATAAAGATGCAAGATTTAAAACCACATTGAAAGAAAGCATTGAGGCCCTTAAAAAGGGTGATAACATTGTAATTTTCCCAGAAGATTCAAGTGCTGGATATCAAGATGAATTAAAAGGTTTCTTTGCAGGATTTACAATGCTTGGAGATGTGGCTTTAAAAGAGGGAATGGATATTCCAGTTTATGTTACATACTTTAAAAAGTCGGAAAGAGTTTATATTATTGACAAACCAGTTAAATATTCAGTTCTAAAAGAAAAGTACGGAAAGAGAGAAGATATTGCAAAAGCATTGGTTGAAAGATGCAACGAACTTGGGAAGATGGACATGAGCGAACTAGTGCAAATAGAAGAATGAAAATAGAAACACAAAATAAAGAGCGTATCAACCTTGATACGCTCTTTCTTTTCTTTATAAATAATTATTTTTTGCAAACTTCATTAATTGCAAGCATTATTCCAAGTTTGCCATATTCATAAGTTAGCCCGCCTTGCATATATGCAGTATATGGTGCAACCATAGGACCATCAGCTGAAAGTTCAATGGTTGAGCCTGAAATAAAACTTCCGCCTGCCATAACTTCATCATCTGGGTAGCCCGGCATAGGTGCTGGCTCTGGGGTAACAAAGCTGTCTATTGGAGAAGCGTGTTGTATTCCGCAACAGAAATTTACAAGATTTTCAGGGGTGTTAAGGTTGATGGTTTGAATAATGTCTGTTCGCTCCTCATTTGAAAGAGGGTCAACATCAAACCCAAGTTTTTCAAGACATCTGCTTGCAAATGTCATTGTTTTCATACTTGAACAAACAACGCTTGGTGCAAGGAATATCCCCTTGTAGAATGATAGAAGTTGATTCATATTTGCACCAATATCTTTGCCAATGCAAGGCGCTGAAAATCTTTCAGCAACATCATTTACAAGGTCTTTTCTGCCAACTACATAACCACCTGTTTTTGCTTCTCCTCCGCCAAGATTTTTCATAAGCGAGCCAATCAAAATGTCTGCGCCAACCTCAGTTGGCTCTTTTTCCTCAACGAAATCTCCGTAGCAGTTATCAACCATAATTATAACTTCACTGTTAACTTTTCGAATTTCTTTGCAAATGCGTTCAATCTTTTCAATGGTTAGACTTTTTCTGTGAGAGTAGCCTCTCGACCTTTGAATTTCAACCAGTTTAACGTCTTTTCTTGAAAGCCTTGTGGTTATGGCGGTTGTATCAAAACCATCATTTAATAGGTCAATTTGCTCATATTTTACACCATTTGCAATTAGTGAGTTTCTGCTGTCGCCCTCAATTCCAATAACAGTTTTCAGTGAGTCATATGGGTCGCCAGTGATGGAAATCATTGTGTCGCCGTGTTTTAAAAGCCCAAACAAGGTAAGTGCAAGTGCGTGTGTTCCGCTCATAATTTGTGGTCTTACAAGTGCGTCCTCTGCGCCAAACACCTCGGCATAAATTCTTTCAAGTTTATCTCTGCCACCATCATAATAGCCATAGCCGGTTATTTCGCCAAAGTCTGTTACAGCAACATTGTTGTGCTGAAAGGCTTTTAAAACCTTGCTTGACCAATGCATAGCAGTCTTTTCATATTTTTTATAGGTTGGATAAAGCTCGCTTTCTACCTCTTCTGCAAGGGAAACTATCTTATCATCAATATCATAATCAAAATACATAAAAATTTAACCTCTTTCGTTTGATTTCTTTAAATTATATCACACATTTAGCAATTTACAAGCCAAACCTCTAAATTCTTTTGCCTTGCAAGTTCAATGGTGTTTTTTGTTCCGCCATCACTCCCATTAAAAACTGCAATTAAAAGTGAAGAGTGGTCTACCATATATTTGTTTCTTACGTGCATACAACCTTTGTAAAATGTAGGCGATATAACCGTTATTTTGTCTGCAAGGGATATTATTTCGTTGTAGCGTTCTTGGTTGTAAAAGCTCCATCTGGCAGATTGTTTTGGGAAAGGAATTGCACATTCAAGTGTAATATGATTGTATTCGTATTTAAGTCCTAATACAATTTCTGCAACCATAATGTCAATGCCCTCAGCCATACCGGAAATAAAGTGGGTGTAACCGATATCAATTGCACCAATTATAAGATTGCGAATTTCATTTTTAATTGCAATACAACGGTCATCATTTTCGTTATACCCCCAAGGCAAAGAGCTTGGTCTGTGTCCGGAAAAGCAAAGAGTATTAGCGTTTGTTATTTTGGTTTTCATTATAAGCCTCCAAGAGTGTGATAGAACAATTTTATCACACAACAAAAAAATATCAAATCAAAAAGGCGTATATGGGGCTTGAAAAGTTTATAAAGTTGTTGTATAATTCGCATAGACAGAGGGGGAATTATGAACAGGGCAGAGATTAAAAAAGCGACTCAAGAACTTATGGAAGAAGTTTTGGCTTCGTATGAGTTTTATGAGTTTAAAAGAGAAATAGAGTGCAGGCAAAAGCAAAATTGGAAGCCAAGAAAAGAAAGTCGTTTCATCTTGTCAATAGCAGGTAAACTGGTTGATGAGGCGGAGGAGTTTAGCAACATTGTTGGGCTTGATTGGACAGAAGAACTTACAGAAGCGATTGATGATTATGTGGCAGATTATCTTTCGAAAGTTTATAATACAAAGATTTTAGAAGAACTTTATGAAAGTTATGACCCTGATGACTTTATGGATATTGATGAGGTTTATGAAAACCTAAGCAATAAAGTAACAATAGAAATAACAGCAAAAGCAGACCCAAACGAGCACTACTTAAAAAGAAACAACAAAGATGTAATAACAAAGGTGTTTAATTTTGACAGTGCAGAAGAGTATGCTGTTTATCTTACACTTGAAAGTTTGGATATGTTTAGGGTCGATATGGAGCAGGGATTTGCAGACACAAATTTTCAAGAATTTGAAGAAAGCATAGATGATGAAGAGTGCGATTTTGATGACATTGATGAAAATTGTTAAAAGAAAAAGAGCGGGAATTATTCCTGCTCTTTTATAATATCTGCATCTATTTGAGGTGATTTTTTTGCTTTTACCACCTCTTGAACTATAACAATTAAAGTGAAAACTATGCAAAGTGCTTCGCTTATAATGTTTACATATCCCATATAAATTGCGTTGTACCAAATTGTAAGTGCACAAGAGAAAATGCTTAATCCTCTAAATATTTGAGGGTTATTTTGCCAAGCACCATAAGTATACGAAATTCCTTTCAAGGCAATTATTGTGTACTCGAGCCAGTTAGTAAATGTTAAAAAGCAAGATGCAAGGTAGAGTAGCATAAAGAATATTAAAAGAGGAACACTTTTGTGCCAATCATTTCTCGCATAAAGATAAAAGACAAATGTGCGAATAGAAGCAACAAGCATACAAGCAACGCCCATATATGCACCAAGCAAATAGAAACTTATTGCAACTAAAAGATTTGCAATGGCTGTGAAAATCATATTTGTGCTTGGCTTGTTGGATAATCTGCCCGAAGTATTTAATACAAGGGCGACACCGCTAACAATTTGTCCGGCTATAAACATTAAAGAGTTTCTCCTATTAGAAAATTATTATATCAAATAAAAATGACTTTACCAAACAAAAATTAAAAACTCCCCAAATTAAATTTGTAATAGTTTACTTTTATGTTATAATCGACTAGTAAAGGAGTTTTTTATGGAACAAATAAAGATGAAAAAGAATGGGTATTCAAAGGAATTTAGAAGTATGTTCCGAGAGTATGATATAAGGGGTCTTGTAAACTCTGAGCAACTAAATGAAAAAAGCGTTTACAGGATTGTAAAAGCATACGGTGCTTTGATAAAATCAAGGGGAATAAGTAAGGCTGTCGTTGGCTATGATAACAGAGACTGTTCGCCTGCGTTTGCAAAAAGTGCAATTGATGCACTAACTGAAATGGGAATTAATGTTTATTATATTGGATTGTCGCTTTCCCCTGTGGCATATTATGCTCAATATGTCTATAAGTGTGAGGGACTAGTTATGATAACAGCAAGCCACAACCCAAATGGTTGGAGTGGGTTTAAACTTGGGCTTGGTTATTCGACAACACTTGGTAAAGCCGAGATAATTGAAGTGTTCAACAATGTTGACAGAAAATTTCCAAAGGCAAGAAAGAAAGGTAAAGTTGTCGAGTGTGATGTAAGAGACCAATATATTGATGAGGTTGTGCAAAGAATAGATATGGGTGAGTATAAGCCAAGGGTTTTGATTGAGACTGCAAATGGTGGTGCTGGCTTATTTGCATATGAAATATTCCAAAGACTTGGCTGTATAACATTTTTATTAAATGCAGACCCAGATACAACTTATCCAAAGTATTTTCCAAATCCATCAGATTTAACTGCAAGAAAGAAGATGGAAGAACTTGTAACGCATAAATATATACACGCAGACCTTGGAATGTTCTTTGATGGTGATGGAGACAGGGTTGGTGTTGTTGATGAAAATGGCAATAATGTTTGGAGTGATACAGTTCTTGCCTTGCTTGCAGAGCCAATGACAAAGAAAAACAAAGATGCAAAGATTGTTTATGACGTTAAGTGTTCAAGAGCGTTAACTGAAACTATTAAAAAGGCTGGCGGAACGCCAATAATGTGGAGTACCGGGCACTCGTTTATAAAGAGCAAAATGAAAGAGGTTGGGGCGGTTCTTGCTGGTGAGAGAAGTGGACATATCTTCATTGGTGGAGATGAGTATCTTGGCTATGATGATGGAATTTTTGCAGGTGCTAAAATTGCAGAGCGTTTGTCAAAAGCACAAAAGCCACTGTCAAAACTTGTTGATAAATTGCCAAAATATTTCACAAGTCCAGAAATTTATGTTGATTGTGATGATTGCATTAAGTACGACATTGTCAACAAACTTGTTGAAAGATTTAAAGAAATGTATCCGGGTAAAGTTTGTGATATAAACGGTGCAAGAGTTGAATTTGAAAATGGCTGGGGACTTGTGAGGGCGAGTTCGAATATGCCACTGCTTGGACTACTTTTTGAGGGAAAGACCAAACAAGATGTTCACGAAATTAAAAAGATTTTCAAAAGTGTTATGGGCTCATTTAAAGAACTTCATAAGCCTTGGATAAATGATGATGAAGAGTAAAAAAATACCAGTGAAAATTTCACTGGTATTTTAAATGTCTAAATCTTCCTCATTGTTTTCGAAAATGGGGGAATTGAAAAATTCTTTAATTGATACACCGAGCCCGTAACAGATTCTTGAGATTGTTGCAATTTCGCTTTTCTTGCTATGGCCATTCAATAAACTGGTTAAAGTAGAGGTGTTAATAAAACAATTGGTTGCAATTTTGTTTATTGAAAGATTCTTGCTTTGGGCAAGTTCAATAATTCTTAATCTTACAGCTTCTTGTGCTTTCATAAAAACCTCCATATGATATAATTAAAGTGTACCCGTTTTTAACAGAATCAATTATCGCCACAGCAACAATTTTTATTGCTGTGGCGATAATTTTGTGTTATACTTGTGCTATGAAAAATAGTTTATCGCAGGTATGTAGTGTGTTTGGGCACAAAGATATCAATTTAGGCGAATCGTTAAAAAACGAATAGAAAAATTTATATGGATAATAGAAGAATTGCAGATAAAAGAGTTCCATATTGGAGGAATGGGGGCTTTTGATAACTGCTGTGCATTGATTTTAAATGACCTAAAAAAAATTCATAGCGACATAAAAATTGTGCTAGTGTTGGCGTATTTGAACGGGGGCTCTTCTTGTGATGATAGAAGTAAGTTGTATGATGAAAGCATTTATCCGCCTCTCGAAAAGGTGCCTCTGCGTTTTGCAATTTCTAAAAGAAATGAGTGGATGGTAAAGAACTCCAACTTTGTGTTATTTTATGTTAACTGGTCTTGGGGTGGGGCATTTAAAACAATGGAGATGGCAAAAAAAAGTAAGGTAAATTATGAAAACATTGGGGAGCTTGAGTTTTCTAAATAAAAACAGCAACATTAGTTGCTGTTTTGTGTTTACTATATGAGTATTTTTTTTGCAATATCCACAATTCTCTCCAGCTCACCCGGCTTTTTATAGCGGTGGTCGGCATTTTCGAAGATGTGAAGAGTATGCTGATTTTTAAAATATTTGTTTGCATAATCAAAAACAAAATTTGGGTCTACAATATCATCTTGAAGCCCTTGCATAATGTGGAAGTGGCTAGAGGTTTCTCCTATGCCACTTGAAAGATTATTCGTATATAGGTCATCAATAAACTTGTTATCCACCCAAAGTTCATAGGCATAGCCGAGATTTTGAGGAGTGGCAAAGTCGCCAAGTGATAGTTTGTGCTCCGGCAATATGTTTTTAACAAGAATATTCCCCATATCAATGGCAGGCGACCTTAAAATTACATTTTTGAATGTTTCGTTGTGCTTTTTTAGGTGTTGCAACAACAAAAACCCACCAAAACTTGTTGCAAATATTGAAATTGGAAGATTTTTGTATTCATTTTTTGCGTATTCTATCATATGTCTTACGCTTTTAATGCACTCATCTAAGATAAGAGGGGTGCTTTTAACATTGCCACCGTGGTTAGGTAAGTCATAAGATATGGTCGCAATATTGTTTTTTGCAAGCATTTCAGCAACTGCTACTATAACCGAACTTTCTTTATCCCCTGCAAACCCGTGTATTGCAAGGAGCACCTCTCGTATTTCATTTGATGGCTCAAAGATTCTAGTTGCAAGATTGTTAATTTTTAATTCTTTTATGTTCATTATTCATCATCTCCAATCTGTGAGGTGTTTTCAAATAGTTTTCCAACTTCATTTTTACCCACAACTGTTGCAGGCTTTATGTTTTTAATATATGAATCTGCCTCTGGTCCTAGTCCGGTTTTTCCAACCTTGTTTTCATAAAAATACTTTTCGGGTTTGATGTATGTCATATTTAATAGATAGTCTCTAAAATCATAACCCTTTTTATCGCAACTAGCCTCTCTTTCTGGGTCAAATATGAAATACTTTCTGCCATACTTGTTGTATTCCACAGCAGTTACATAGTGTAGCAATTTTTTATTTTTTCCCGGAAGTTTGCTAAGTAGGGTATGTGTTTTAAATCCGCCGGCTTCAAGCAGTACTCTTGCAGCCTCTGCGTACCCTGCGCACATTGCTTGCCCTTTGCAAAGAGCGGCATATGCAGTTCGGTATTGTAATTCATCTGTTGGAAATTCTTGGATAACTTCCCTTTGGGCAATAAAATACTCACTACGGATTGAAACATTTTCCTTTAGGTAGGTGTTTATTAGTCTTATAATATCTTCCTCGCTTGTCCAGTCAGAGATATCAAGCCCATTTAAAATCTCTTCTATTTTATAAAGAAGTTCAGTAAACATTTCTTCATTGTAGAATTCTTTTCCGTGTGCTGGGTCGTTTACGACAGAAAGAACCCTATCTATTTGCTTTTGATTTAGCATTGATTTTACCTCCACGTATTATTAGTTCTATTTTAAACTATTTTCACAAAAATTTCAAGGTTAATAATGGGTAATTGGAAAGTATATGTATTATTTATATTAATGGTCTTGAAAATTTTTTAATAATATGTTATTATAAGGTGCAAAAAAGTTTGAAAATATAAGTCGGGGGGAAACCAATGCGGGTTGAAGATGAGTTTTTAGAAGATGACTTAGATGAGGTCGTTGAAGATGCTGGCGCTTCGCTAGAGGAATCTGACATTGACTTTAACGAAGAAGAGTACAGAAAACATATTTATTCGATTTCTGCAAAGAAAAGGGGAAAAGACTTGTCTGCTGAGGAATTGAATGCATTAATAAAAAGAGCTCAAGCTGATGACCAATATGCTTGGGAAATAATTTTTAAACTTCACGAGCCATTCATAACTTATATGAAAGGCAAAACTAAGCCATTGATATTTGGAACGGTAACAGAAGAAGATTTTGAAAGCTACATCTATGAGGGGTTTGTAAAGGCTGTAAATACTTTTGATGAAACCAAAGGGGTTAAATTTATAACTTTTGCGGTAACTTGTGTAAAGAATCAAGTCGGCAGGCTTAGTCTTAGAAATTCAAGAAGATATTATCAAGAAGATGTTTTAGTTCACGCCGAGATGAGTCCAGAACGCGTTATTTCAATTGATGCAAATCAAGGAAGCCCCAAAGGTGATGGTGAGGGAAGAGCTCTTGCAGAGGTTATTGCTGATACAGAAGATGAAGTTGACAATGCGACAGAGCAAAATATTGAGTTTGCTAAAAAGATAAGGCCGTTAATTCGTGGGAAAATGGCAAAAGAATATTTTGAGGCAATCGCAAGTGGTCAAAAAATTGCATTAAAAGTACTTGGGGACAAGTACAAAATTTCAAGGGCTGCTGTCGGCGACTATATAATGAAAGAAAGACGCAGACTGCAAAAACTTGTAGAGGCTTCAAACTTTGTACATACCGCATTAAAAGAGGGTAGAAGTTATAGTGAAATTGCAGGGTCACTAAAAACGACAGTAGACAAGGTAAAATACTATCATAAAATTTATAATTATTTGTACCGAGGTGCACCTCTTCCAATAGCATATGAGGGTGTTGACTTTCAGGACAAATGGTTTTTGGCAAGGTACTTACCATTTGCTGAAAGCGAACTTTCAAGAAAGTATTTTGAGGCTTGTGTAGAAAACGAGTATATGACAGTGTACAAATATTCTGCTGAAATTGATTCGAGCATTGATAAGAAAAAAGCTCTTCGTTCCATAGAGGCGGAAAAACTTGGAATGAGGGCATTCATCAAGAAGATTATCAGTGCAAAAGATTACTCTATGCGTAAAGTTCACGACCAAAGCATTGTGGGCGTGTTTGGCTCGACTTCAATGTACAGATATTATCTTGAATGTTACGATTATTTCTTTGAGAGCGAAGACGAAAGCGAAATTGCTGAAAGGGGCAGGATTTTATATTTAGCAGGGGAAAGACTAAAAGGAGAAACTGACAAGGCTAAAAGAGAGAAAAAGGAAAAACCTCAAGTGGTTCAAGAACCGGAAACATATAATGGAAAATTCTTTATCTCTTTGCAAAAATTCAGACCTTGTTGTGCAGATTCAAGGGTCTATGCATATTTCCCACTTCTTTATAAAAATCTTACAGAAGGTGTGTCGTTGGCGGACCTTGCTCGTAAATTTCCAAGTTTAAAAACCAATATGCTTTCACAAACGAAAACTATCTTAATACAACAAGTCCGTGAAACAACAAAAAATATTGAAGATATTGAGCTTATGCTTGATTTAAACAAGGGTAAGATTGAAGAATTGGCAATAGGGCTACAATTACCAGTGCCAGAAGTGATTGAAAAAACTGTTATAGAGTGGGGAAAGGAACGCGGATTAAGCAAAGAAGAGGCAGTTGCATATATCACGCTTAAAGATTATTTTAAAAGTGGTGCAGAACTTCCAAAGTTCTTTAAAGAAAGAGAACAGACAATGCGTGAAAAGATAAAAGGAACTTGGGTTGAACAAATTGAATCGGTTATGGAGGCCGAGTCTTTTGCGGGCAACAATGAAGGATCTCAAAGCGTTGAATTGCAAGAAGATATGCAAAATAACCCAAAAGAGCTTTTACAGAAAACTGAAGATACTCCTAAGGTGAAAAAGAAACAAACAAGAAAAGAGACTACTCTTCAAAAACAAGCAAGTGAAAATGTCGTTATTATAGAAGAGCAACAACCAAAAGAAGAAAAAACTATTGCTGAGAAGCAGGTTGAAGAACCGGAACAAGAATCAAAAACAGAAATTCAAGCAGAGGCTTCAAAAGAAGATAATAAGAGAGCAAAAAGTGGTGGGCGTTCAAAAGGTAAAAGAAATAATGTTTCCACCAAAACTGATGAGTTGAGAAGTCTAATTGAATTAGTGCTTCCATTCTTTGAGGGCAAAACATCAAGGGCATCATTGTTTAACAATTATGTTTATCAATATTATATCAAAGGTTTGAATTACGAGCAGATTTCTGATTTGAATGCAGTTACAACTAGTACTGCTAGTCAATTAGTTGCATCTGGCGTTGCAAACATACAAGTCAATAATTTGATTGCAATTTGTTGTCATAGAGCGGAAAATAATCGAGTGGAAACGCAAAAACTTTGTGATGAGCTTGGAATAACAGAACTAGAATTTAATGGATATTGCAGACTTTATGAATTTCTATATCAAGGAGAAGCAAAACCTCAAATTAAAAGTCTTGTGCTTCTAGACCAAAGGGCGAAAAAAAGAAACGGACTTATCAATCTTTATGGAGAAGATGTTTTATCTTGCTTGAAAG
Organism: Clostridia bacterium; assembly: GCA_045588795.1. Classification (GTDB taxonomy): domain Bacteria; phylum Bacillota; class Clostridia; order Christensenellales; family UBA1242; genus UMGS1908. The sequence continues at coordinate 26,460 of JAZNEY010000031.1, forward strand.
ATGAAGTAAGGATTGCACTAGAAAAGAAGAGTGGAGCAAATTTCGGTCCAGTTATGGAAGTTCATAGCGAGGCGCACATTGAAACTGACCACATTGAAGTTGGTGGTGATAAAACTACCACAGTCAAAGAAAGGGCAGAAACGCCAAAGATAATTGTGGAAGAAAACGCAAAAATTGAAAACGCTCCAAAGAAACGAGGAAGAAAACCGAAACAGGCGGTTGAAGAAAGCGTGCCAAGCGAAGAAGTACGAATTGATATCCCTCAGGAATCAAAAATCCAAAAGAAGAGGGGGCGAAAGCCGAAGCAAGTAGAAGTTGAAGAAGTAAAAGCGGAAGAAGTAAAAGCGGATATCCCAAAAGAGCCAATCGCTCCAAAGAAAAGGGGAAGAAAGCCGAAACAGCAAGCCGAAGTGGTGGGGCAAACTCAACTTGATAATATAGCACAAACTCAAAACAAACATCAAAATATAAGAAACGAGTATGTTTCATTTGCTAGGGATATTTTTATTGAAAGGCTTACAGAGATGTATAAATACAATATTCCATTGAAAGCATTAAGCAAAGCAATTAAAGGCGAACAAGAATTGATTGATTATTGTCAAGGTTTTGCAATTGTTGAGTCTTGGCAGATAAAAGAACTATTAAACAGAGCAGAACTTGAAGTTTTGGAACTTTTGGCAAGTGTTAAAAAGGCAGAGCTGTCTAGAAAAGAAGATGCAAAAGATGGTCAAGAAAAATATTTTTGTGAATTGCACAAATATTTAACCAGCGGAAGTTGTATGCCAAGGATAAATGTTGCAGAACAATTAAAGATTATATCTATTTTAGAAAACGACCTAAATTGTATATATGATTTTTCAAGATATAAGGGATTTCTATTATCTGGCAAAACAATTGCTGGGTATGCCAAAGAGTTGGGGCTTACCGCGACACCAATGCAAAGAAGTATAGTTCTTTCTGGAGAGTTTATCGAGAAAGAGGCTTTGATGGCACAGCAATTGTTTGAAACAAAAACGCTCGGAAAAGAAAATGGTTTAAATTGTGCAAAACTCAGCGAAAGTGATATTTCAAGATATTTGGCTCTATATGAAAAAATATATATGGGAAAACCTGCAAAAGATTTTATGTGGGAAGAAAAGATGAGCCTATACTCAAAACTTTTATCAGTTATGGAGTCCCAAGATTTTGAGTGTTGCATTGAATATATTCAAAACAAGAAAACCATTTCTCAAATAGCAGGCAAGCACACCCAAAGTGTTTTGGACATTAAGAAAAAAATATTAAATGAAATGGAAGTCCTAGATAAAAAGATTGAGGAAATCAAGGCGATAAAACAAGGCTCTTTGAAAGAACTGTCAGGTGTAAAAAATAAGTATATGCAAGAATTGTATGGCTACTTATTTGAGGGTGGTGAAGAACCGATTGCTCCGCCATCTGATGAAAAAATAATGAAAATGCTAGAACCTGTTTTGGAGTTTGATAGTAATTTCAAGTTTTTAATTGCTGTTAATGCGTTGCGTGAGGCAGGGCTCGTAGCCGAAGAAAGAATTGAGAGACTCTCAAAAGAATACGGGTTGACATATTCAAGTGCAATGAATAAATCTTCTAGGGTTAAAAGAATATATGATGAATTTTTATCAAATGTAGAGTTTGTTCATAATGCAATCAAGTCCGGACAGAACACTGTTGAAGAACTTGCAAACTCGCTTGATGAAACACCTGAAAGAATTGAGAAGTTTGCAAAGGTTTATGAATACATCTATAATGGTGGCGAACTTGTTGAACTTGAATCAATGACAAGAAATAAAAGAAAGGGCAGACATAAAGACAGTGATTCGCTTATTGCTGAGGCCGGCGAAATTGAAAACAATAAACAACAAAAGCCTAAAGATGAGGGGGATAAGGGTATGGTTGTTGATAAAAAAGTTGTGTTAACGAAGATTGCAAAATTGTTCCCGTATGATCTTGGAATAGAAGCTTTAAAGGCAGAGGTGGTTGATGGAATTCCTTATGCCACAACATTGGCAAAATACGGGTACAGCGGAAACTGCGAAGAGTCGATTAAAGAAAAATCTGTACAAAAAGTTAAAGGCTTTCTTGATAAAGTTATGACCATTGGGAAAAGAGAGGGTAATCCGAAAGGTTATGGCGAGCGTGCCAAGAAGTATGGCGAAAAGGAAAGAATGGTATCGTTCTATGATAAGACATTCAAATACTTGTTTGGGCAAAATGAAGAAATCGGCTTTGATAATGAACTTGAAGAGATAAGATTAATTACTTTACTTTACGATTCAATACATATCCTACGAACATTCTACGCGACATATTTGTATCGAACGGAGAGTTTGACCTGTGCAGAGGTCGGTAGAATCACAAATACGCTTGATGCATCAGTATTGACTGAGATTAGCAAAAACAGAAAGATATTGACAGAGGTGGTTGAGCAGGCTGTTTCTACCAAAAAGCAAGTTATGGAAAATAGCGACTTGCTTTCAGTTGCAGAGGCTAATGATTGCACTGTATGGGAAATCAATGAAAGACTTGCGTTTTATGACAAAGTTTTCTTTGGTGAAACCGAAATTTCAACAAAAGAGCAAAACAAAGAATTGCTCACCAAGATTGGGAATGTTTTAACTGATGACCAAAGAAAAATTATTGTTCAGTCGCTTGTTGAGGGCAGGGATATCAGAAGCCTATCACAAGAATATGATTTACAAGAAAGGGCAATTCGTGCAAGAATAAAAAATGCGTTAATAAAGTTAAATGCAGAGCGTGATATGTCAATTAGGTGCAAAAGACTTGCTAGCGATAATGCCAAGAGAATTGCATTCGCAACTCAAAACGGTTTATCGCAGAAGAAGTTTGATTATTATTTATACCTTTACAATTACTTGTTTGAGGGAGGAAAGAAGCCAATAGACACACTCCTTGCAACTGAAAAAGATAAATTCAGGGCATTAAAACCATATTTTAAAAACAACGAAAACTTTATGCTTGTTTACAAAAATGTGGTTGATGGCGTTACAATTAATGATTTGGTTTCAGAATATGACAGAGGTGAAATGTGGTACACAAAAAAGAAACGAATTGTTGTGCCAGAAGTTGAACAAGTTTGTGAAATGGCTGAAAAATGTTATGAATTGGCATATCTTAAAGGTCTTGGGGCTGATGAGGTCGCAAAAGAACTTGGCATATCTCCAAAGCAGGTTGAGTTGAATATGCTGATATTCATAGCAGTGCATATTACTAAGAAAGAAGTTGCTATTTCAGAAGAAGATATTTCACAGATTATTCCGGGCAAAGTGTCTGTTATGACAAAAAGAGGCAGAAAACCAAAATCTATTGAGGAAAAGTCTGAAAAAATATCAACTCCAAAGCAGGTTTCACAACCATCTAGAACTATTCAAAAAGTAAAATCAAACGACAGAGAATCGTGCAGGGAAAGATTGAAGAAGTTTATGCTTCAGCGAACAAAGAAAATGACAAATATCCGAAATTACTTTATGGGTGAAGATATTGATAGCATTGCAAAGAAAATGGCGCTAAATAAATACGCAAGCATTGACCATATATTAAGAACTTGTCAACAATGCGCAACTGAGTCAAGAATGAGGGGCGTGGCGGAAGTGCCAACCGCATATGAAATTTTCTACTCAATTGTTCCGTTTGATGAAAATCTATACCAAGAACCATTACAGGAACAACTTGTTGTTATGAAAGTTCTTCCTTGGGGTGCACTTACAAAGTTGTTGCGAGCGGTAGAGACTACAATTAAAAAACTTCCACAAGATAAAATTCAATATTTAAAGGATAAATATTGCAGTGTTAATGACAAGGGTGTTTCCGAATGGGATTTTGCTGAAATGTTAAATGGAGAAGACGAGTTTGTTGTTGGATTATATCCAGAAATACAAAAAGAGTTCACTGCAATCCTTGATAGAGCGAGGCAAACCTGGCAACAATAAAAACGAATACCTAAGTGGTATTCGTTTTTTCTCTCCAAATATCAATAATAACTATAATATCATTATGAAAAACAACTGATTAGTGATATAATAAGCATAAAAGGAGATTATTATGAAGTTAACTAAATCAGATTTTGAATTAATTGAAATAGCAACACAGATTTTAAAAGAGAATGTGGATTTGCGTAAAGATGACTCGGGTCCGGTAGTTTGCGTTATCAGGGCAAAGTCGGGTAAATTATACAAAGGAATAAATATAAAAACATCTCACTCGGTTTGTGCAGAGCAAGTTGCACTCGGGCAGGCGCTTGTGTGTGGAGAAAGGGAATTTGACACAAGTGTTGTTGTAAAGTTTGATGAAAATATGAAACCAAGAGTTATCTCTCCGTGTGGGCTTTGTAGATACATCTACAACAACTTAAACCTTGATATGAATGTAATAGTTGAAGATGTGTACAAAAATTCAATTCTCAAAGTGAAGTCAAAAGACTTGCTCCCATATCCATATAAAAGGATAGATGATGTTTAAAAAACAATTTTAATTATAAGGCGTTTCACTTCTGGTGTTACGCCTTTTTCTTTTGAGAAAAGGTGGTGAGACTCTCTCTTTATAGAAGATAAAAACATATAAAACACCGCTTAAATTTACGGGTTATGAAAGAAAGGTGAAAAATAAAAATACACAAAAAACCAACGAAACGCCAAAACTACTTGTGGGTTTTAGGCTTAAAATTGGGCTTTAATCGCCACAAAGGCTTTGATTGATAAAACTCTAAGAGCCACAAACAGGCCTTAAAAACACCCAAGTGTAATAAGTCGAAATTTTCAAAATTGGACAAAAGGAGTTTGCGTTTTCAGTTGTCAAGTTTGTGTGCTAGTTTACTGAAACTCGCGAGTAAGCATTGACAAAATGTAACGAATATTATAAAATAAAAATACTTTATTTATGGAGAATGGTATGACAAATCAATTTGCAGAAGTGTACGGTATAACAGAAGATGATGTGAGGGAGCTAGCAAAACAACTACCTAGTGGGGTAACAATTGAAACTGTTTTACGAAATATAAAAATTTTAAAAATAAGATACGGGCTAACCAATGACTCTATTCAAAAACTTGTTCAATACAGACTTGATTTAATTGCTTCAAATGATATATTGGACAGGCTTACGATTGCACAATCGAAATATCGTATTTCAGATGATAGAATGGCGGAGATGTTTAATTCTTGGAGAGTTAGGTTTTTTGATTTGGATTTTGACTATCTTACAAAAATTCAAAATGAGGTTAGACTTACCCAAAATGAAATATCAAGTGTAATAACTCATTCAAAAATGTGTTTTCAAAAAACTGATGTGAATATAATAAAGAAGAATCTTGAAATTTTAGAGACAGCGGGATTAACCAGAAGAAATTTACGCCGAGGCATCTCTATGCTTTCATCAAACCCTAAAAGAACAGTAGATATGATTATGATTGCTATGATGCAAGGCTATGATGTAAATGCGTTTGTGTTGTCAAATTATCAAAGAGTCAAGGCTGATGTTGCTTATTCAAGATTTATGGCGGAAAGAGAGGGGGTAGTTCCAAAGGGGTTGGTTTATTCTGCTGATTTAGATTTTGCTAAATACTCAAAAGGATTAACAGAAGATGCACTCATTGTTAGGTATTGCTATGATTATAAATCTCGTATTCTTTTAGAAAGGGAATTCTTGGAAAAATTTGAAGTTGCTCCAAAACTTATCGGGTTGGTCGCTCAAGGTTTTATTGATTTTTCAAATCAAGACAAAATTGATAAAGGTTACCAAAGTCCAGAGAATGCTATGGCAAATCGAAAGATTTTGATGGAAAACACTGGTTTGTTAGATTTTGAAGTTGATTCGCTTATAGAAAGATGTCCAGAACTTGAAACTTTTGATTCAAAACTTTTAGAGCACAACCTTTCAGTCTTGAGGTTTTCAGTCGGTAGGTTGAATTTGATAAAATGTTTAAATGCATTTCCAAAAATATTTACAACAGAACGCAACGAAATAATGATGACTTTTAAAACCTTGCACGAGAAATTTGGAATAACTAAGTCGGAATATTCTTATATGATTTTGAACAATCCTGCACTTCCAACCAGAGATATATCACCCCTTGATGATTTCTCTAAGTTCTATATCGAAAACTATGGTGCAAGCAATGAGCAGGTTAAGAATTTTATTATCGCAAATAGTTATGTCTGTTTAGATGAAAAACTTTACAAAGAAAGGATTGCAGTGCTGAATGCCTTTGGAGCAACACCAACTATACTTGATGGCTTTGAGAGTCCGGCAAGAGGTGCCACAGATTCACTAATACTAAAAATGAAATTGGCTTTAATTAATGGCTTATCTATCTCTGAATTTGTTGATGGAAGGTATAAGCAATCTGCACACAAGACATATGCAAGAATGAGAGGCTATTATGCTGGAGGGGTGGCGTTTGAATCAATTTATCCAAAGAAAGGAAAGAATCTCAATAATCACATAATAGATGAAAATGATAAAAACTTGATGAGGCACTATCCGCTGAATGAAAGTGCGGTTGAAAACATCAACAAGGTATTTGCTAGAAGATTTCCTCAGATACAAGAAAAATTGGATTTGCTAGGCAAACAAAAAGAAGAGGAAAAGGAAGAGGTTTCATCAAACCGAAGTGCTATTGAAGCTCTTAGAAGAAGATTTAAACGCATATGTGCAATAACAGAAGAACAGGCAGATGAGTTGTTGTCAAAGGTTGGGCCACTTGATGGTGGGTTGTTTACAAAAGTGGTGTTGAACATTTACAATCTTAAGAAAATGGGGTTCCTAATTGAGGATATTATTGAAATGCCAAGAATATTGAAATGTGACCCTGAAAGTATTAAGATAAAACTGGCAATTGCAAATATGGCTGGCCTTTCCGGCAATCAATTCATTAAAAGGAATTATAGATATTCGGCAGAAACAACATATGCAAAAATTATGGAGGCAAAAGAGCAGGGTGTTGTGCCTCATAAATTGTATGATGCCAACAATGATTATTTGAAATCACTTAAGAGGCGTACCGGAATTGAGACTAGTATAGATGAATTGAAAAAGAAACACCCGCTTGATGAAGAAACAATGCATGAATTTCTTGCAATGTATGATGAATCGGCAGAGGAGAACAAAAGTGAATAATGAGGTTATTCTGTTTTTGAAAGAGTGCGGTGTGCGTGCAGGGACGATAGACGAACTTTTTGCATCAACTCCGCAGATGTTTATTGGAAACAATAAAAGTATTGTTGATAATATAAAGATTGTAATAGATTATGGGTTTCCAGCGTCAGATATATCCGAGCTATTACTATCTAATCCCAATTTTGTTTTTAATAGCAAACAAGATTT
>JAZNEY010000032.1:0-3549 GCA_045588795.1 Clostridia bacterium
AAAGAAACATATCTTACCGAAAGTCAAATTTTTAGAGTTGTTGGAGAAAGTTTAAACTATAACCAAACAAATTTGAAACAAATATTAAATGAACTTGTTGAAAGTGGGGATATTATCTTAACAGAAAGGCATAAGTATGCAGTCATAGAAAAAACAAGTATAGTAAAAGGGCATTTTATTGGAAATATCAAGGGCTTTGGTTTTGTTGAAAGGATAAGCGAAAAGGGTGAAGATATATTCATTCCAGAAAGAGCCGTCAATGGTGCAGTTCACGGAGACACTGTTCTTGTAAAAATTGTTCCAAAGTCTATGAAAAGGAATGGGAGAAGGGAAAGACACTCCGGGGAGTCTACTGAGGGTGAAATTTTAAGAATAGTAAAAAGAGACCTAAAAAATATAGTAGGGACATTTATGTTGTTTTCAGGTGGTGCACTTGTTGTGCCAGATGACAAAAGGTTTGCTGACCAAGTATTTATTAAGGTTGATGGAATGATGGGGGCAAAGACTAATCAAAAAGTAGTTGTTGAGATAACAGATTACCCATCAAGAAATCAAATGGCGGTGGGTAGAGTTATTGAAATTCTTGGAGATGTAAATGAACTGGGGGTAGATACACTTTCAATTATTAGAAGTTTTGGTCTTACAGAAAAATTTCCAAAAGAGGTTTTACATGAGGCAGATTCTGTTGCGCACGAGCCGAGTGCAAGGGACAAAATAGGCAGAAAAGATTACACAAATGACCTTGTTATAACCATTGACGGAGATGATGCAAGGGATTTTGATGATGCTATAGGCTTAAATAAAACCGAAGATGGTTATGAATTATTTGTCCATATTGCAGATGTCTCTCATTATGTAACGCAAGACAGCGAAATTGATAAAGAAGCATTCAAAAGAGCAACAAGTGTTTATTTCCCAGATATGGTTTTACCAATGCTTCCAGAGGCATTGTGCAACAATATATGCTCATTAAAACCAGATGTTGAAAGATTGACACTGTCTGTTGAAATCAAGTTTGATAACCGTGCGAATATCAAACATTATGAAATACACAAAGGTGTTATTAAAAGCAGAAACAGAATGACATACAGAAAAGTTACCAAAATTTTAGAGGGAGACAAGGCTTCGTGCAAAGAGTATGCACATCTTGTTGAAATGCTAAAAAACATGGAAGAACTTGCAAGGCTTTTGATTAAGAGAAGAGATAAGGCGGGGCAATTAGACTTTAATCTTCCAGAAGTTCAAATAGATATGGACGAGAAAAACAAAATAAAAGACATTTACAGAAAGCCAAGGGAAATGTCCGACAGATTGATTGAACAATTTATGGTAGTAACAAATGAGGTTGTTGCAAGATATATGCAAGATACTCAAATTCCAGCAGTTTACAGAGTTCACGAAACTCCAACAGAAGAAAAAATGAAAGTATTTAATGACTGCATAAAAGGAATGGGGTTAAACCTTGCAATACCAGAAATTGAGCCAGAACCAAAAGATGTACAAAAAGTTATAATCACAGTTAAAGACAGGCCAATGGAGATAATTGTGAATTCACTTTTATTAAGGTCTATGCAAAAGGCAAAATATTATGAAGTGCCTCTTGGACACTTTGGGCTAGCACTTTCTGACTATTGTCATTTTACTTCACCTATAAGAAGATATCCAGATTTGACAATTCACAGAATTATTAAAAAGACTATGGATGGAGAAATGCACGGAAGAGTCTTTGATTTTTATGAGGATTTTGTGTCAAGGTCGGCAGAGCAGTCAAGCAATCGTGAGCGTCTTGCAGATGAGGCTGAAAGAACGGTTGATGACCTCAAAAAAGCAGAGTATATGACAAGGTTTGTTGGTGAGGAGTTTGAGGGTATAATTTCTGGAATGACAGAAAATGGAATCTTTGTTCAACTTGAAAATACAATCGAGGGTATGGTTATGATTGATGATTTGCCAGCTGATAAATATACCTATGATGAAACAAGATGGATGATAACTGGCAAAAATTATACATTTAAACTTGGACAAAAAATAAAAGTTAAGGTATTCAGTACCGACCTAATTATAAGAAAGGTGAATTTTGTGCTTGCAGATGAGTGGCAAGTAAAAAAATAATACAAAAGACTTGTAATAACACAAGTTGTGTGATAAAATAGTTGCAGTTTAGCAAAAGATAGTAGCGAGGCGAATATCAATGGAACAAAAAGTCGTAGCCGATAACAAGAAAGCATATTTTGATTATTACATAGAAGATAAGTTCCAAGCAGGAATTGTGCTGGAGGGTGTTGAAATTAAGTCTGTCAGAAATGGCAAAGTTAATTTAAAAGATTCATATGTATTGGTTAAAAATGGAGAGGTGTTTCTAATAGGTGCTCATATTGCAGAGTATGAAAAAGCAGATGGGCTTAATAAGGTTGATACAAGAAGAACAAGAAAACTTCTTTTGACAAAAACTGAAATTAGAAAACTTGAAAGAAAGGTATTAATTAAGGGATATACACTTGTTCCAACTAAAATGTATTTATCACACAACTTGGCTAAACTGGAAATTGCAGTTGCAAAAGGAAAAGAGCTTTATAACAAAAAAGACTCTATCAAAGAAAAGGACTTGAAAAGGGAAGCCGACAGAACATTAAAAGAATATAAAAGATAGTTTTTAACAAAGAGTTGAAAATTTGTTAAAAACCACCTTTTAAAAAACTGCAAAATAAAGATATGGGGACGACTGGTTTTGACAGGTATCTTTATCGTAGGTGCAAAGCATATCGCAGGGTGGACTGCGTTAAAGACTACAAAAAAAATAGACGCTAACTATAACAATTTAGCATACGCTGCCTAACTTTATTTTGGGCGCTGTCAAATGCGATAGGCTTACTGGATTGTGTTTGGCATTAATTTAAAGTAAGAAACCTTGACTTTCTTTGATCTTTTGTAGAAGCAAGGGGATAAATTACAGAAGGGCGACTATTTGAATTTTGTTTATGGAAGTCAGACAGTTGAATTAAAACATAAACTAAATATGTAGAAAAGCCTGCGAGGGGTATTTGGACGTGGGTTCGATACCCACCGTCTCCACCATAAAAAACAGCTAAATGTGAAAACATGGCTGTTTTTTTATTTTATCTATTGAAAATGTTATTTGTGTTTGATATCATTATAAGTGCAACTAGTAAGGAGGTTGTTTTATGAGATTTCTGAAAGATGAAATTTTAAGTATGAAAGAGATTAAGTGTGATGAAACAAACATTTTTGATTTATTGGCTGGCATTTCTTATGGGAGTGATATTTACTTAGTATCGCCTAAGCAATATGATACATTGAAGGAACTTAAAGGAGTTTATTTGGTTAGAGCTTTAAAGGGTGAGTTGAATTCTGAATATGAAAGCAAAAAGATTGGTTTATTTAACAAATATTTGGTTGGGTCGCCACTGGTGTTGTTTAATAAGCCTGATAGTTCAAATACAAGGTCGTTTTCTTTTATATTTCAAAATCACGAGGCTGGGGTTGAAGAAAATGAATGTGAAGTAATTGATAACTATCCACCAATCTGCA
>JAZNEY010000033.1:0-5781 GCA_045588795.1 Clostridia bacterium
CCCAAAGTGGTTGTTGTTCCAAAACAATGATATTTTGGGGATTTTTATTGCAAATTCGGCTAAATATATAAAGAAAAGTATTATTTATAAATATTATTCAAATAAAAAATTTTACAAATGGCAATATTTTTGGTAAAATAATATGTGGAACTTAAATTTTATAAGGAGATATTATGTGTAATTGTTGTAACAGACTTGGAACTGATGAACAAGTTAAAGAATTCAATGAGGTTTTGGAACAATTCAATGGCAAAAAAGATGCCGTCATGATTGTTCTACAAAAAACACAAGGAATATTTGGTTATATTCCGGAGCAAAGTGTGAAATTAATCGCAGAGGCATTAACAATCGCAGAAACAGACATTTATGGGGTTATTACTTTTTATAGTCAATTTACCCTAACACCAAAGGCAAAATACAATATTGATGTTTGCCTTGGAACAGCCTGCTTTGTGCTTGGTGCAAATGATGTATTGCAAAAAATTCTAACCAAACTTGGGGTTAAGGTTGGAGAAATGACCAAAGATGGCAAATGGATTGTAACCAGTTGCAGGTGTCTTGGCTGTTGTGGGCTTGCTCCTGCAATCACAATCAACGGTGAAGTTTATGGAAAATTAAAAGTCGAAGATGTTGACAAGATTATTGATAGTTTTGAGGATTAACGGAGGGAGCAATGAGTAATCAGGTATTGGAAGATTTAAAGAAAAAGTATCTTGCAGAGGTTGAATTTAGAAGAAGTGGCGACACAAGCCTTGTAGATTATAAATACAACATTATGGTCTGTGGAGGAACAGGGTGCAGAAGTTGTAAAAGTAAGAAAGTGCAAGAAAAATTAGAAGAATTGGTAAAAGCAAAAGGCCTTGAGAAAGATATTATGATTAATGGCGTTGGCTGTTTTGGTCTATGCGTAAATGGTCCAATTGTTTTGGTTTATCCACAAGATGCATTGTATGAAAAAGTAGGGCTTGATGATTGCGAGGAGATTATTGATAGCCTTGCAGAGGGCAGGCTTGTTGAAAGACTTTTACATCACGAAGATGGTGTTGCGGTTGAAAAGAAAACAGATATAAGCTTTTGCAAGAAACAAAAATTTATTGCAAGAAGTAATGCTGAATATATGAGTCTTGAAAACATTTTGGGAGATTATGTTGCGCTAGATGGGTATGCGGGACTTTATAAAGTACTTACACAGATGTCCCCAGAAGATGTTATCAAGGTTATGAAAGACAGTGGGCTTCGTGGAAGAGGCGGTGCAGGATTCCCAACAGGAAACAAATGGGAGTTTACAAGGGTTGTTGAAGCACCGCAAAAGTATGTTATATGTAACGCAGATGAGGGCGACCCGGGTGCGTTTATGGACAGAAGTATAATTGAAAGCAATCCTCACGCGATTATCGAGGCTATGGCAATATGTGGTTATGCAATTGGTGCAAATCAAGGATTTGTATATCTTCGTGCGGAATATCCTCTTGCTGGTGAAAGATTGCAAAAGGCGATTGATGACTGCAAAGAGATGGGACTTTTAGGCAAAAATATATTTGGAACAAACTTCTCGTTTGACCTTGAAATTAAATATGGTGCAGGGGCGTTTGTTTGCGGTGAAGAGACTGCTCTTATGAAGAGTATTGAGGGTATGAGAGGTGAGCCTGTATTAAAGCCTCCTTATCCAGCAGAAAAAGGCCTATATGGTTGCCCAAGTGTTATTAATAATGTAGAGACCCTTGCAAATGTGGCTCAAATAATAAACAACGGTGCTGAATGGTTTAACTCAATCGGAACAGAGGATTCGAAAGGAACTAAGGTTTTTGCTTTGACTGGAAAAATCAGAGATGCAGGCCTTATAGAACTTCCAATGGGAACTACAATCAGAGAAATTATATATGATATTGGTGGTGGTATTCCAAACGGAAAACAATTCAAAGCAGTTCAAATGGGAGGCCCTAGTGGTGGTTGTATTCCAGCGGAGCATCTTGATACCCCAATTGATTATAAAAGTTTGAATGAACTTGGCTCAATGATGGGTAGCGGTGGAATGATTGTCGTTGATGAAGATACTTGTATGGTGAACCTTGCAAAATTCTTCCTTGAATTCACCTGTGATGAAAGTTGCGGAAAGTGTACACCTTGCAGAATTGGAAATAAAAGAATTCTTGAAATCTTAAATAAGATTACAGATGGAAAGGCTACAATGGAAGACTTGGATACGCTTGAGGAACTATGTCATTATGTAAAGAGTAATTCACTTTGCGGACTTGGTCAAACCAGTCCAAATCCAGTACTTAGCACTCTTCGTTATTTCAGAGATGAATACATTGAACACATTAAAGACCATAAGTGTAGAGCTGGAGTTTGCAAGGCGTTGACATCTTATAAAATTACAGACAAGTGTATTGGTTGCAGTGCTTGTAGCAGGCAATGCCCAGTAAATGCAATTAGCGGTGAAGTTCGTAAAAAGTTCGAAATAGACCAAGAAAAATGTATCAGATGTGGCAAGTGTATAGAGACTTGCAGATTTGGTGCAATAGTAAAGGAGTAAGATGATGGAAATGGAAATTTTTATTGATGGAAAATCATACCCTGCAAATAATAGGGATACAATTTTAAAGGTTGCAAGAGAAAATGGCGTTGAAATTCCAACCCTTTGCTATTTGAAAAATGTAAATGAGCCTGCGAGTTGCAGAGTATGTGTTGTTGAAGTTGAGGGAATGAGAAATCTCGTAACTTCTTGCACAACAAAAGTAAGACCGGGAATGAAAATTAAGACAAATACCCCAAAGGTTTTGCTTGCAAGAAAAACAGCGCTTGAACTTCTTGCTTCAAACCATAACAGGAATTGTTTAAATTGTGATAAGAATTTAAAGTGCAATTTTCAAAAAATGTGTGAGCAATATCATTGCGATACTGAGAAATTTGCTGGCGAAATGCAAAAGAATGAAATTGACAACAGTAATCACGCAATTGTAAGGGATATGAGCAAATGTATCCTTTGTGGAAAGTGTGTTGCTGTATGCAAAAGCAAGCAAGGTTGCTCTGCGATTGGTAAAATCAACAGAGGTTTTGAAACAAAAGTTGCAACAGCGTTTGACAAGCCAATGCAGGAATCAACTTGTGTGGGTTGCGGTCAGTGTGTACTTGTTTGTCCAACAGGGGCTCTTACTCAAAAGAGTGATTTGAACAAGGTTTTATCAATCCTTGCAAAAGATGATGTTATAAAAATTGCACAAGTTGCACCTGCTGTTCGTGTTTCAATCGCTGAAGAGTTTGGTGAAGAAATTGGAACATTTGCAGAGAAAAGAATGGTAAAAGCCATAAAAGATTGTGGATTTGACTATGTTTTTGATGTAAATATGGGTGCAGACTTTACGGTTATTGAAGAGGCAAACGAACTTCTTCAAAGGCTTGAAGATGGAACAAAACTTCCACTCTTTACAAGTTGCTGTCCGGCGTGGTTTAACTATGTACAAAAAATGTATCCAGAGTTTGAGGGGCATTTATCTACAACAAAATCTCCAAACGAAATGCTTGGCAGTCTTGTTAAATATTTCTTTGAAAAACAAGGCAAAAAGGTTGAAATAGTTTCTATAATGCCTTGTACTGCAAAGAAAAGAGAAATAATTGCTCGTGGAACAATTGATGCAAGCATAACAACTAGAGAATTGGGTGATTTGATTAAACTTAAAGGTATAGACTTTAAAAACATTGAAGAGGCTGATTTTGATGACCCATTTGGCGAATATACTGGAGCGGCATTAATATTCGGAGTAACTGGTGGCGTTACAGAGGCAGCACTTCGCTATACTGCATACAAATTAACAGGCGAAAAGCACGACTTAGTTGAAAGTGTAAGATATTCAGAGGGTGTGAAAGAGGTTGAAGTAGAGGTTGCAGGTAAGAAATTAAGTCTTGCAATTGTTCACGGTCTTGCAAATGCACCAGCTGTACTTGATGCAATAAAGTCGGGCGAAAAGCACTATGATTTCGTTGAAGTTATGGCTTGCCCGGGTGGTTGTGTTAACGGTGGCGGTCAAAGTTTTGTTGACTATGACAAGGTTGATGTGAATGAGGTTATCCAAAAGAGGAGTAGGGCAATCTACAATGCTGATGGAGATATGAAATTTAAGAGTACCGAAGATAATGCTGGCGTGAAAAGAATTTATGAAGAAGTTTTGGCTGGCAACCATGAACTAATTCACAAACTTTTCCATTATACACATACAGAATACTAAAATAGGATAGATAAAAAGGCGGTCAATATTTGACTGCCTTTATTAATTTATATTTAATTTTTATGCAGGTATTGACATTGAATAGCGGTTGTGTTACATTAAGAGAAAAAAGAGAAGCGGAGGGCTTTATGGAAGCAAAAATTGAAGAAATGTTTGAAAGTTTCG
Source organism: Clostridia bacterium (assembly GCA_045588795.1). Taxonomy (GTDB): domain Bacteria; phylum Bacillota; class Clostridia; order Christensenellales; family UBA1242; genus UMGS1908. The sequence goes on from JAZNEY010000033.1 coordinate 4,392, forward strand.
GCATTGATGGAAAAATAAAAGATTACAAAATTTTCAAAAGTGGGCATATAAATACAACTTGTAAGGTTACAATTGAAAATGATGGCGTAGAAAAGGACTACGTATTACAAAAAATAAATAAGAATGTTTTTAAAGAGCCAGAAGAAGTTATGGAAAACATTAAAGGTGTTACTTACTTCATAAAAAGAAAACTTATAAACGCAGGTATTTCTCCAAATAGAAGAGTTCTTAACTTTATGAAAACGCCATTTGGAGATTATTATTCGCTTGATGAGAACGGAGACTATTGGAGAATATATGAATTTATTGACAAATCAGTTACATTCGATTCAACAAATAGTTTGGCTGTTTTAAGAGAAACGGGAAAGGCGTTTGGTGAGTTTCAAAGACAGCTTGCAGACTACCCAAGCTACACATTGTTTGATATAATACCAGATTTTCATAATACACCAAAGAGATTTGAAACCTTTAAGAAAACAATAACTGCTGACCCTGCTAGAAGAGTTGGTGAGGTATCAGATGAAATTGTAAGATTTTTGCTTCTTGAAGAAAAGGCAAGCATTATGCAAAATATGTTGGATAGAGGAGCACTTCCTTTAAGGGTTACTCACAACGATACCAAGTGCAACAATGTATTATTTGATGAAGATACACATAAGCATATCTGCGTAATTGACCTTGATACTGTAATGCCGGGTCTTGTTGGTCATGATTTTGGTGATGCAATAAGATTTGCGGGAAACACTTCGGCAGAAGATGAAACTGACCTTTCAAAAGTAAAGATTGACCTTGAAAAGTTTAGAGCTTTTACAGAGGGCTTTTTAAGTGAGGTTGGTGCTAGCCTTACAGAAAACGAACTAAAAACACTTTCACTTGGTGCAATAACAATGACAACGGAATGTGGTGTAAGGTTTTTAACAGACTATATTGATGGGGATAATTATTTTGGTATAAGCTACCCAAAACACAACCTTGACAGAGCAAGATGTCAACTTGCCCTAGCAGAAGATATGGTTCGAAATTATGACAAAATGCAAGAGATTGTTATGGAGTCGGCCAATAAATCGCAAAAAGTATAGTATATACTTGAACTTAATTTTTAACAATTGAACACCAAAAATAAAGACAAAGGGGGAGGAATGAACTGTACCCTATTTGAGACACAATAATAAAGAAGGGTTATAGAAAGAAATAGTATTAAGCTACTATTTCTTTTTTTTGTGTCCAAAACATAACTATTTATGATATAATAAAGCTAGTTAAAAGGAGTTGGTTATGTCCGGTAAAAAAGGTCAAACACACAATAAATATTCTTCAGAATTGAAAAGAGAAATTTTGGACAGGTATTTTAAAAATCACGAAAGTAGCATTATGTTAGGTAAAGAATATA
>JAZNEY010000034.1:0-4999 GCA_045588795.1 Clostridia bacterium
AGAAAAGTCGGCAAATTTTTATTGACAACCAAAGCAGGGTGTGGTAAACTATTTGTTGTTCACAAATAGGAGAATGGCGCAATTGGTAGCGTAGCGGTCTCCAAAACCGTCGGGTGGGGGTTCGAGTCCCTCATCTCCTGCCAAAATCCTAGGGCCAAAAGTTGGTTTTAGGATTTTTTTATTACACAAAAAAGGAAAGATAGCATCTATCTTTCCTTTTAATTTTAAGTTGCGTAATCAACACTTCTTGTTTCCCTAATAATATTCACTTTTATTTGTCCAGGATATTCAAGTTCTGATTCAATCTTTCTAGCAATTTCTTTTGCTAAGATTACAATACCATCATCATTTACTTCTTCTGGCTTAACCGCAACACGAATTTCTCTTCCAGCTTGGATTGCATAACAACTTTGAACACCTTTAAATTCACTTGCTATACTTTCAAGTTTTTCAAGCCTCTTAATATAATTTTCAAGAGACTCTCTTCTTGCTCCTGGTCTTGATGATGAGATAGCATCAGCAACTTGAACAATCATTGCTTCAAGAGTTTTATACTCAACATCTCCGTGATGGGCTTCTATTGCGTGAATTACTGCTTCGTTTTCTTTGTATTTCTTCGCAAGTTCAACACCAATTGATATATGAGTTCCATCAACTTCAAAATCCATCGCCTTTCCAATATCGTGTAATAAGCCAGCCCTTTTACAAACGGCAACATCTGCACCAAGCTCGCCTGCAATTAAGCCTGCAATATAACTTGTTTCAAGTGAGTGTTGTAAACAATTTTGTCCGTAACTTGTTCTGTACTTAAGTCTACCAAATATTTTTACAAGTTCTGGGTTAATACCAAAAACACCTGCATCAAACGTTGCATTCTCACCAGCTTCTGCAATTGTCTTTTCAAGGTCCTTCTTAACCTTTTCTACAATTTCTTCAATTCTTCCCGGGTGAATTCTTCCATCTGAGATTAACTTCTCAATGGTTTGTCTTGCAACTTCTCTTCTAATTGGGTCAAAACAGCTTATGATTACCGCTTCTGGTGTATCATCTACAATTAGGTCAACACCCGTTGCTGTTTCAATAGTTCTTATGTTTCTTCCCTCTCTTCCAATAATTCTTCCTTTCATTTCATCATTTGGAAGTGTTACCGCTGATACAGTAACCTCTGCAGTGTGGTCAGTTGCACATCTTTGAATAGCTTGCATAACAATTTCTTTTGCTTGCTTTTCCGCGCCATCTCTGGCTTCTTGTTCAAGTCTTTTAACTAAAGTTCCTGCCTCTTTTTTTGCATCATCTTCAATCAATTTCACAAGTTCTTGCTTTGCAACTTCTTTTGAAAGACCTGCAACCCTTTCTAGTTCTTTTGCTATTTCTTCGCTTTTCTTATCCAACGCCAATTGAATATTGTCAATTTCCTTGAATTTGTTTTCAATTGTTTCTTTTTGTTCATCAATTGAAAGCGATTTTTTATCTAGCATTTCCTCTTTCTTTTCAAGAGTTTCCTCTTTTTGTCTTAGACGATTTTCAAGTTTAGTAACTTCTACTCGTCTTTCTTTTAATTCTTCCTCGACATCATTCTTTAACTTTAAAGCCTCTTCTTTGGCTTCAATCATTGCCTCTTTCTTTAAAACTTTTACAGAATTTTCAGCATCTTCTAAAATCTTTTTAGATTTCAACTTCGCATCTTCAAGTTTTTTAGTGTTGTACATTTTTGAAAAAACAACACCACCAAAGCAACCTAGCGCTAAAGATATGACACCAACTAGTACATAAAGTAGGGCCATTTTTACCTCCATATTAAATTTTTATAGTTCGTATCTTGGCATAGTCCAATGCCAAATTATATATTATTGATAAAATCAACAATCTACTAATTAATAGTTTAACACCCTACCCATCAAGTTGTCAAGTTTATTTAAAGTATATTATCCACAAACAATTATATCTATGCCTGTCCCGCAAACATTCTTTATCACGACCTCGTGAAAATTAGGTCTTTTTGCAAGTTTTACTTGCGCGAGTTCTTTCATACATTCTTCAATTTTACCTTTTGGAATAACACCATTTGTTTTTACAGGCACAACACCACCATCATACTTTAAAAGAGATGATATTCCTCTTTGTGGATTTGTTAGTTCGTTCTTTGCGTATGTTACACCACGAACACAATTATTACCACTTACATCTATTTTTTCTCCATTTGTTTTCACTGTAAGTTCACAACCAAGCGGACACATTATGCAACTAAAAACTTTTTCCATTTCTATCCCTCCATTGAAACTGTAAGATTGCTATTTTGTCCATCTTTCTTAATTGTAATTGTTTGCATCTCTCCCGCGTTTGCAGACAGAACAAATTTTTTAGTAACAACTTCACCCTTTTCGTTTTTTACAAGAATATTGGTTTTTACATATTGACTTACAACCCTAAACAAAATTTCCACTTGCCCCTCGCCTTCGTAGTATGAGTTTGGCATTGTGTATCTTACTCCATTCCCGGCATTTATTTCGTGAGCACTGCCATATTTTAAATTACCCTTTGCATACTCACTGGCAAATCTTCCAGTCCTTTCAGATTCCTTTGTAACGAAGTCAACAAGATCGTGAACATGAAGCACATTTCCACACGCAAAAATTCCACGCGTAGAGGTCTCATTATACTCATTTACAATAAAACTATTTGTCTTTGGGTTGATTTTCGCGCCTTTAATTAGCTCTTTTTCGGGAATTAGTCCAACCGAGAGTACTAAGCCATCACAAGAAACATATCTCTTAGAGACCTGAATTATTTTTCCATTTTCATCTACATTTGCAACGTAAACACCCTCAATATTTGGATAGCCTACAACATCAGTTACTGTGGTTGAAAGGTGCAAAGGAATATCAAAATCGTTCAAACATTGAGCAATATTTCTTTTTAATCCGCTTGTTGTTTTTTGTAGTTCAAGCACCATTTGAGGCTTTGCTCCTTCAAGAGTAAGTCTCCTTGCCATAATCAAACCAATGTCTCCACTGCCTAAAATTATTGGATTTTTGCAAGGTAGTTTTCCATAGATATTAACCCACTTCTGAACTTGACCAGCTGTCCAAACGCCGTTTGGTCTCTCGCCAGTCATAGCAATTGCACCCGCAGTTCTTTCTCTACACCCCGCCGACATAACGACCGCTTTGCACATTATTTTAATTATTCCACTTTCATTTTTGATTACAACTAAACCACTTTCTACGTTTTCTACAAAACTTGAAAGGAAAACTTTAACATTACTATTTTTAATTTTAGAAACAAACCTTTCCGCATACTCTGGCCCAGTCATCTCTTCACCAAAATAATGAAGCCCAAAACCTGAATGAATACATTGTTTCAATATACCGCCAAGTTTATTTTCTCTTTCAATTAAAATCACACTTGAGCCGTTTTTTTCAGCCTCTAACGCAGCAGCCATTCCGCTTGGACCACCACCAATAACCGCAACATCAGTTTCAATTGTTTGAACCATTATGACATACCTCCGTTTGGTTTTATATCACTTTGAATAATCTTTGAGCCTCTTGCATCTTTTTCAATATTATCAAACTTTTGATTGTGCACTTCTGCAAGTTTCTCCATTACTGCAAAAATGCAAAATCCTCCTTGACATCTTCCCATTCCTGCCCTCGTTCTTCTTTTTACAGCATCAACAGTTGTTGCCGGAACCGGTGAGTTAATTGCATCTAAAATTTCACCAAGAGAAACATTTTCACATTTGCAAACAACTTTCCCATAATTAGGATTTGATTTGATAATTTGATTTTGTTTTGGTAGTGGTAGTCCTGCCATAACAAATTTTTCAGGCAATTTCTTTAAGCACCTTTTTTCTTTCTTTGGGTCAAGCCCAAGCAATTCTGCAACATATTCAGCAATTGCAGGTGTGGCAGACAACCCCGGAGAACAAATTCCTGCAACATTTACAACATTTGGTTTAACTTTACTTTTTTCTATTATAAAATCATTTCCCGAAATATTTCTAACACCACTAAACACTCTAATGTTACTTCTAAGCGGAAGAGATGGCATTTCCTCTAATGCCTTTGTTCTTATTTCACTAAGCCCTGCTGTTGTTGTTTTTGTCGAAGTATCACTTTCGTAAGATGTTGGCCCAATCAAAATATTCCCTGATGCCGTATTTGTAATTAGTACCCCTTTTGAATATTTTGTAGGGAGTGGAAAAATTGTGTGATGGCAGACATTTGAAACTTCTTTATCAAGTAGATAATATTCACCTCTTCTAAATTGCAATGGATATTCTTCTGTTCCAATTAATTTTGAAATATCATTAAACCCTGCACCACAAGCGTTAATTATTGTTCTTGCAATTATTTCTTTTTCATTGCATTTAATTTGATAAACGCCATCATTGTTTTCAATTTTTGTCGTATTGAAATTTAGCTCCACCTTTCCACCGTTTATAACTGCCTCTTCCGCAAAAGCAACAGCAAGTTCATATGACGAAATAATGCCCCCGGTTGGAGCATATAAAGCATATTTTATGTCATCTGAAAGGAGAGGCTCTTGTTTATGAAGTTCATTACTATTTAAAATTTTTAAACCTTTTACGCCATTTTTTTCACCCTGCAATTTAAGTTCATTCAATTTACCTAAGTCGTTTCCCACAATCAAATGCCCATTGTTTACAAACTGAACATTTAATCGTTTTGCAATTTCTGGAAACAATTTAGCACCTCTAACATTGAGCTTTGCCTTTAAAGTGTTTGGTAAACAGTCAAGTCCAGTATGCACAATACCACTGTTGGCCTTGCTTGAGCCAAACCCTAAATCGTTTTCTTTCTCAAATAAAACACAATTAAATCCGAGCCTCGTTAATTTGTTAAATATTGAACAGCCTACAATACCACCACCAATTATAGCATAATCAAAACACATTTTTAAAAACCCCTTTTATTTTCTTCTATAATTAATTTTATCATATAATATTTAGTCTGCCAAATAAATAAGCAAATAA
>JAZNEY010000035.1:0-13771 GCA_045588795.1 Clostridia bacterium
ATGATGAAATTTGCTATTCAAAATCAAACAACTAAAAACAAAAATACCAAATCAATTTTCGTGATTTGGTATTTTTTTTATTCCTGTTTTTATTCCATTTCAGATGTACTACCCGGTCTTTTGTATGTATCCGTTCCTGCATACTTTTCTGTGATTTGATTTAATTTTTGATGTGCTTTTCTGCCTTCCGGTGTTGATCCATCAGACCTTAACGCCGAATTATTATCAAGTGCTTGTTTGTACTCTTCAAACACTTCTGAATATTCCATTATCCTTGATGAGTATGGCATAGCACCTTTATATACACCCGACTCAAGCCTATTCTTCACACCTGTTGGACCATAAAGATATGAATCAATCAACATATTCTGTGTGATTTTTGTGTTTTCAGGTAGTATATCTTGCAAAGTCTCATAATTTTGTATTAGAAAATACACGCAAGCCTTTGCACTGATTGTTGGGTCTTGAATATCTTTTTTGATATTTTTAACATCTATAACATTACTACCTGTTAATTGCTTTGCAACCGCATTTATTTCTGCCACATATTCTTCATCAGTTGAAATGCTGAATGGCCCTTGATGGTCTGGGTTGTCCTTATTGCAATTTAATTCGCCAGAACTTTCCCTTATTTGCATTCCACAAATAATTGCACCACTCAAAAGTTCCATATCAATATCAAATGCATTTTGAGGATTATTTTTATTAAATTCAGCGACCTCATTCTTTACTGTATTATAAGCCCAATAGTTAACATCAACCGTGTTATAAAGATATTGAAAGGTCCCGTTCTCATTTTCATATGACACAACCTCAGGTTTTTCAAGCGAAACCTTTCCTCCATTTTCGCCATCGCCAGTATTTATAATACCAGGTTCTTGTGGCATATCATCACGACTTGCAAGGTATACCCCCGCAGTTATCGCACCAGCAAGCAAGGCCCCAGCAACCGCGCCAGTCCAAAGTCTTTGTTTCCTTTTCTTTTGTTCGTTTCGAACTTCGCTTTCATATACGCTGTTTGCAAGTTTTTGGTCGTTTTTAATCCTTTCAATCATTGACCTTTTGGTTTCTGTCTCATCAGTTATAGCTTGATTAACAGAACTTGCATATTTTTTTTCAATCTTAGAAGCAATCTTTCTTTTGTAATTATTTTTCTTCATAAAGTTAGGGATATTTTTTGTTTCTTCTTCAAACTGTTGCCTTAATTCTTGTGCAAGAAGTGCCTTTAATTTTATAACTTCTTCTCTGCTTGTTGATGACGCAATTATTCTTTCAAGACCCATTGAATATCTTTTGTAGTACTTCTTTCTTATCTTGTCATATACATTCACAAAACACCCCTCCTTTGTTTGTTTTGGATATTATATCACAAAATGTAAGAAAAATCAAGTCTATATAGTTTTAATGATTGAAACCTCAATATCGAAGTCTATTTCTTGAATATAATTTTCACCATAGTTTTTATAGAACTCTTTCCATTCCTTTGGGTGTCTAGCATAAAGTTTTTGTCCAAGGTGCAACAAATCACAATTTAATTCTTGTGCTTTTTTGAATACCTGCATTGATGAGTTTTTTATCTCTTCTTTAAGTTTTTCGACTACCGCATCTGATATAAAGTTCTTTTGCGTGTAGTATAGTTCAATATTATTTCCGCCCTTGCTGTTAATTTCCTCAATTTCATTTCTGCTTGTTGAAATTTTAGCAATACATTTTGGTTTACCATTTTCAAATCTACATTCATACCTTACTCTTTTATCTCTCACATAGACATCAACACTTGCATCATCATAAATATCATCTGTTACCCCCTCAACGTGAACAATGCCATAATCACCTTTAGGATTTAAAAAGTTTATTCCTGCAAATTCCTTTTTGTCCTCATACTTATATTTCATTTTACCATCTTTAAATAGATAGACCGCATTATCATACTTTATTCTTTTTGAGACATTACTGCTGTTGTCTCCGCCACCAGATGACCCGCCCGAGCCTCCACCACTTGAATCTCCACCAGATGAGCCACCTCCGGAACTTCCACTACTCGAACCGCCTGAACTTTTAGAACTTCCACCACTAGACCCACTTGAAGAGGACTCATCTTCGAACTCAATTCCACTTATAACAGCAGTACTTCCAATTTTGTGATAATAGTTCAAAAATTGTTCCAGTTGCATCATCACGCCATTCATACTGACTTCTTTATATAAAAACAGTTTTTGCATTCCAATGGCGGTTGAAAGTTCAAGTGAGCTTGTGTTTTTAAGTTCATCTTTTGCCTCCGCACTTGAAATCAGTAAAAGTGTAGAAGATGGGATTCTTGCATCTCTTACAAAATAATCAATGGCTGTCATCACATTATCGCTTTCAGTAAGAGATTTCCCCAAAATCAAGGTATTTACGTGCCCAAGTCCGGCAGTCTTACCAAGCAAAAATGACAGTTGATACAATGCATCTGCAATCGAATCCGATTCTGTTGTTATAAAATCCAATTGAGCAGTTCTTCCACCGCCCTCACTACCATTTTGAGGCCTTACCACCTGAGCTGTAACTGCAAATTGTTCTTCTTGGTAGTCTACCCCAATTGCAGTTATAATGATTCTCATTTTGAGTTCGGACTGAATGTTCAATGATTGAGGTGTTAAAATAAGCGCCAAAATAAGAACAAATATAGTTATATGTTTTTTGAAAAAATTAATCATATCTTGCACCTCTTTTTATAATAAACACAAACCTCTGGCTTACCACCCTTATTGTTTGACCTTTTAAAAGAAGATATAACTACCAGAAGAGGAGCAATTATCAAACTTGCAAAAAACAGATAGCCAACATAATTTTGAACGAACTGAATAGAACTTTCAATGTTCTTCAACAAGAAATTATCCACAACGAAAAGCACAAGCACCATAATTGTTATAAGCAAATAATTGCGTTTAATTTTGAAAATTTCTGAAAAAGACAATGTGTAAGAATAGACATAAAAAGAATTTGCAATAATTGTTGAAATAAAAACAAATAGCACCAGAAACCAGTCCGGTCTGCCAACCCCTAAGCCAATAAGTGAGTATTGCGTTATGGCAGAAAGAGCGTTTGCTTGATATACTGCCAAGTTTTCATTTATACAATAGAAAATCACATAAACGACCACAACCAAAAGCCCACTTATCGTATAAGACAATAATAGCGGTTTTTTAGGGTCTCGGTCAAATTTGATATTCCCTGCAAAAAGTAAAATTACAAGATAATCACCCAGCCAAGGCAAAAATTTTGTTACGCTTTCGAACTTTATTGGCTCAGATAAATCCAAAATTGGCATAATATTCCACAAATCAGTTTTAAGTGCCCCCAGACATATTGAGGTTACAAGACCAATACCAATGATATATGAATAAAGTTCAGCACTTCTTCCAATCCCATTAAGCCCTCCACCAACCATAACTATCAAGAGCAGAACAAACAATATGCTAAAATAAAACCACGAAAGTTTATCAAAAAGCATATTGGCGAAAAATTCGTGCGTTCCTCTGTATGTAATAACTGACTTAAAGAAAAATACAAGAGCAAGCAAGATGCATATAAAAATTTTAGTTATCTTTCCGCACCTTTCTTCAATGGCCTCAAAAATTGTTTTGTCTTTGAGCCTTGTGAGAGTGGAAGAAAGTAGCCACACAAACAAAAGGTCAACTGCAAGAATAGCAATCAAAAACAACCAGCCATTATTTTTGTAATCTTCTGAAAGCAAAGCCGGAAATCTTTGAAACTTTGTTGAAATAAGGCAAACAGACAAAAGCATTGAACATTGCCAAACGGTTAACTGTTTTTTCATTATTCGGTTTCCCCCTCTTCCCCGTCTTTCACTCTTGCCATTCTAACCCTATTTATATTGGGAATTGATTTTGGTCTTTGAGTCATATTCTTTAAATGGTCTTTAATGATTCCATCTTTTTTATCCTCTGGAATACGAGGAGCATACGGAGCAAAATACGGTGTGCCATAAGAGTCAAAAGTCATCAAATAAGAGGTCAACCACACAAATCCGATAACCAACCCATAGAACCCAGCAATTCCGCCTAAAACGGTAAAAACAACCCTCAAAATAGAGGCGAGCGGTGTTTGGTCGGGCACCATATAAAGCATAATACCACTTACCGCAACCATAATAACAGCAGGCGAAGAAATAACCCCTGCTTTAACCGCGGTGTCTCCAAGAACAAGAGCACCAATTATTGAAAGTGCCATACCCAAATATTTAGGCATTCGTATACTTGCTTCATTTAAAATTTCGAATAAAAACAGCACAACCAAAATCTCAATAAGAGGTGGAAAGGAAAGCCCTTGAATACTGCTTTGCAAAGTGATTAAAAAATCTATTGGCAAAAGCGAGAAGTGGAAACTTTGAAGTGCTACATAAATTCCGGGCAACGTCATTGAGATAATAAACCCCCAGAGTCTAAGAGTCCTTACAAAAGTTGCGTGCATTGGGTGAATGTAATAGTCATCTGAACTTTGCAAATCTTCAAGAAGAGTAAATGGAAGTGTTAAAATCAAAGGGGAACCATCAACAACGACTGCAACCCTGCCCTCTAAAAGTTTTGAGGCAACGACCTCGGGCTTTTCACTGTTTCCAACCTGCTTGAACAACTTGCTGTGTTTCTCTTCTAAAAAGGCTTGCACATAATAACTATCAATTATCCCATCAATATCAATTCGTTTTAGCCTGCGAATAATTTTAGAAACTACGTGGTTGTCCGCAATCGAGTCAATGAAAACAACGCAAACCCTATTTTTCGTATATCTTCCAACCTCTATTTCTTTAATTTTCAAATCGGGAGATTTAATTTTTCTTCTAATCATACTTATGTTGATTGTGATATCTTCAACAAAACCCTCTCGTGGACCTTTCAACACAGCAGAGGTTGGAGGCTCTTGTATTGTACGCTTTTCAAAACCTTGACAAGGACAACTCAAAGCCTTTTTATCTCCATCTAAAAGAACAACAACAAAGCCAGATAAGATATCCATAATCATATCATCAACCTTGTTTTTCTCTTCGGCACCCGAAACTATTATTCTTGATTTCAAATCATTAAAATCTTTTATCTCCCTTGTCCTTTTGAGAGGCTCGGTAATGCCAGTATTGACTTGCATTCTGTTAATCATATTGTCAATATAAAGGTAGTAAACTGTTTTGTCCTTTACCTTTACATTAGAAACAACAAAATCACTTGTCCCATAAAACTTGTCTTGTATTTGATTTAAAATAGTTTTTTCCATATTGTTATTTTGAAATAACGAGAATGTTTTTATGCAAAATAAAAACAAACAAAAAAGATGCTCGAAATTATTCGAACATCTTTTTGTAATTCAAACCAAATTATTTGTTACCTGTTTCTCCAAGAGTTTCTTTCATTGAAGCAAGAAGTCCCGTTACATTTTGTAGTTCGCTTGGAACAATAAGTTTTGAACTTGGACTGTTTGCAATTTCCTTTAATGCTTCAAAACCTTGAAGTGTAATGTATGCAGCGTCTGGCTTAGCATCAATAATTTTCTTAATTGCTTCAGCTGTACCTTCTGCCTCGCTCATAAGCGAAATCTTTTTAGCGTCCGCTTTCAAAATTGCAGCCTCTTTTTCACCCTCTGCTCTCAAAATTGCACTTCTTTTTTCACCCTCTGCAATTAAGATAGCCTCTCTTCTTTCACGCTCTGCTCTCATTTGTTTTTCCATCGCATCACGAATATCTTTTGGTGGTAAAATGTTTTTAAGTTCTACACGATTGATTTTAATTCCCCAAGGGTCAGTTGCCTCATCAAGAATTGCTCTCATCTTTGTGTTAACTGTGTCTCTTGAAGTAAGTGTTTCATCAAGTTCAAGTTCACCAACAATATTACGAAGTGTGGTTGCAGTTAGGTTTTCTATTGCTTGGCGAGGTCTGTCAACACCATAGCAATAAAGTTTTGGGTCTGTTATTTGATAATAAACAACAGTATCTATTTGCATAGTAACATTATCTTTTGTGATAACTGGTTGTGGAGCAAAATCTGCGATTTGCTCTTTCAAACTTAAAGGCGAGCACGCTGCCCTGTCAATAAATGGTGTAATAACGTGAACACCAGTATCAAGTGTTCTGTTATATTTTCCAAGTCTTTCAACAACTAATGCAGTAGATTGCTTAACGATACGAACAGAACTTGCAAGTATGATTAAAGCAACTACGATTAAAACGATTAATACAATACCAAGTGTACTCATTTTATTTCTCCTCTTCTTTTTTTTATTCTTTTTCGATCAAAGGTTTAACTATATATTTATTGCCTTTAACCCTTACAACTTCAACTCTTGTTCCGGCTTTAACCTCAACAGAGTCATCTTCTACGGCACAAGACCAAACAACGCCGTTAACCTTAATAGTTCCGTTCTCGTTTCTTGTGATATCGCTCAAAAGCTCAAAGTTCTTGCCAATTGTTATGTCAGTATTCACAACTTTTTCATCACCATTTTTTAGTAGGTACTTAAGTGAAATTTTTCTTAATAGCAAAATACTTGCAATTGAAACAACACCAAAAACTATCCACTGAACTTCAAGCCCTACGCCACAAGAGGCAAGAATAAGTGCAACAAAGGCACCAAGTGAGAACCAAACAGATACAAGTTCCATTGTTACAAATTCAAATAACAATGTAACAGCAACAACGCCAAGCCATATCCAAAGCCACATAAACTTTATCCTCCTTTATCATTATATTTTAATTGTAGCACCCTTAGAATTTAAAATCAATTATTTCTTACAATTTTTGCAAAAATTAAACCCTTACGCCAAAAATATTTACCATTTCGCGTTCCTTAAATGCCTCGCTATCTTCTTCCATAAGTTCTTCCAAATAGCCATATTCTGTATCAGTCAATTTAGTGTTACCAATCTCATCTTTAAAACCAAGAGTTTGACTTTGTGAAAGTGTAATTTGATAAACATACGGAGATTTTTGTAAATCAAGTATAAAATTCTTCATCTCCTCTTTGCTCATAAAGAATCTATTTTCTGTTGCCTCTGCGTTTACATTTCCAGATTGGACAACATTTGAAAGCGATTTAAATGCTTCTGTTGCCGCATCAACTCCCGCTTGCTCAGTTGGCATTTTAATACTTTCATCACCAACATCTTCGGCTTCTGCGTTATAGTCAACCACCGCACCAACCAATGAGCCAACTGCATTTGCAAATGCCTCATCAACCCCCAGTCCTGTTAAATTATCCGTACTTACAAGGTCTTTCATAAGTTTACCAGTTGTTTCATCTTGTAGCCCGTGAAGAAGGTCTGACACTTGTTCGCTAGGCAATTCATCAATATGTCCATCATTTACTTTTTGCATTGACTCAGCAAGTTCAACAGAGGCTTTTAGAGTCCTTAGTAAACTATAAAAATTAACGTGTTCGTAGTCTGCCTCAATACTGTTAAGAACACCGTCCATACCATCAATATGTTCAAGATACGCCCCGTGTAATATTGCAAGTGTAATTTCTTTTGAAAGACTGTTTCCGTTTGCTTGCTGACTGCTAAGAAGTTGACTTGCCCTCAAATTATCAAGCGCAAACGCCAAACTTTCATAATCTAATTTACTTAAAACCTCGCCACACTTTTGCAAACTCAAATATGTTCTTGCAAGACCAGTAAATGCATTCCCAAGATAAACTTTTTCAGTCTCCCAATCAATTTCACTTGAGGCTTTTGTAACTTTGAAATCTTTATAAACGCTTTCATCAACACCAATCATTGGATACATTTGGTCTAAGCCAAACTGAACGAGTGTTGGAAGAGTATTTCTTACCGCTCTGCCACCAGCCATAGCGCCAATAACATCACTTACTACACCATCTTTTGAAACAGGTCCCATCACATCTTCAGCAGTTGTAGAAGATTTTGCAACTCCAATAATTTCGTTATCGACAGCGACTTCAACGACTGACAGCACAGCATTGAATTCGCCTTTCATATCTTCTTTTTGATTTGTTTTCAATTGATTCAAGAAAACATCAAAGACTTTTTGTCCGCCTTCATCAGTAATTTCTGGTTTCATAACCCCAACAAAGGTTTGCCCGCTTGTATTTTCCTCAGTCCAACTTTCCGCAACACTTTGAATCATCTCAGTTGCAATATCACCAGTTATAGGCGAAGCAAAAAACAATTCAACAGCCTCTCTTCCCGCTGTAATTTCCTTTTCAGTCCATTTATCAACTGGGGTTTCTACCATATCATCAATTCTGACATAAATTTTAACAACATTGTCAATTTCAGCGGTTAAACTTGTTTCAACATTATTGAGTTCAAAAGTTGTTAAGCCTTGAACAGCATTCATTGAAATCTTTTTATAGCCAAAAAGAGTAAGCCCTCTGAACCTCCTGTTTATATTGTTTAGAGTCTCTTCCGCCTCTTTCAAATCATCTTTCTCTGTATCTTCACTTGCATAGACTGAGGCGATCGCACCATTTTCTTGAATGGTTCCATTTTCATATTGCCTTATATAAGCGACCTCATCAGCCAAAAAGTATGTTGAACCAGCAACAGGAATCATAATCACAGCGAAGCAGAAAATTCCTTGCAAAATTCCAATACCGCAACCCGCAAGCCTGCCCCATATTTTTTTTCCATCAGCGTCATCATTATATTCATCTCTGGCTTTCAATTTCTTTCGGATAATTGCACCAACAATTGCGTGAATTATCCAAGCGACAAATTTTATGATGAAGAACACAATGACAAACAAAACCATACTTACAATCAACAGCGGAATAATTGCAACAATTGCAGAAAGCGTTGGGCTTGCATCCATAAGTTCAGAAACAATACTAATTGAGCCAATCAAATCAGTTAATGTTTGCTCAAGCGTTGACACATTTATCCCCGAAACGGTTATCCCCGTTGCGGACAGGTCAAGTGACATAAAAGCCCCCGCCAAACCGCTTGCAACAAAATATGAAATAAATGCACACACAATCACTTCTGCAAATCTTATCAGCGAATTCTTCCAGCCCCGTATAAAGCCAAACACCATTCCAATAAGAATCAAAGCGACACAAATCACACCTATCAGCCCTGTTTTCATATAAAACCTCCAATCTGATTATTGTTTTAAGTTTTACCCTAAAATAATAATATAATCAATAACTTTTTTTAGTTCGCTCTTTTTTCGTTTACAATACCAGCAAGTTTTGTAACCATTATATCCGGGTCGTTTCCAGAGTTGTCAATTATTATTGCATCTTTTGCGGGTTTGAGCGGAGAAACCTCTCTTTCCTCATCCATTTTATCGCGTAATTTAAGGTCATCTAGAACTTCTTTAAATGAAATTTCTTTTCCCTTTTTCTTATAGTCATCAAATCGCCTTTGTGCCCTTACTTCGACACTTGCCGAAACAAAGAACTTTACCTCAGCCATTGGGAAAACGACCGTGCCAATATCCCTGCCCTCAACGACACTATTGTTTGTTGTAGCGATATGTTTTTGAAGAGCACGAACAATAGTTCTCACCTTTGGCATTTTTGAATAAAACGCAACCAAATTACTTATCTTTGGAGAGTTTGCCTCTGTGGTAACATTTTCGCCATCAAGGGTTACAAAAAAGTCACCATTTTCATCAAACCCCTCTTCGATTTTAACATCTTCAATATATTCAGCAATTGTATCTTCGCTATAATTTTGATACCCATCATCACCGAACTTTCTAATAATCTTTATCGTAACCGCCCTATAAATAGCGCCAGTATTACAATATACAAAGTTCAATTTTTTAGCGAGTCTTTTTGCAAGAGTACTTTTACCAGAACTTGCAGTTCCATCAATAGCAACTATCATATATTCACCCCTATTCAAAAACTAATAATATAAATTATTACACTATCATAATACAAAATACGGCAACTTTTGTCAACTAATAGTGCCGGCAGAGAATTAATTGCAAAACAAAACGAACCAAGAAATTCTCAGTTCGTTTATCATCAAAAGTTTTTTATTTTAGCATAAATAACACTTTTATGTTGTATTCCACATAACACCCATTTTATTCAGTGTCTGCTATTTGAATTTGCAAAGCGGGAACAGCCCCATAGAGTGTATCGTTGACATCATCACTACCACCCGAGTAGCCGAGGTCAACATACCTCGCACGTATACTAAAAAAAGAATTAGGGGAACGGAGCCACGCGCAGCCAGTGCCCACATATGGAGCATATACTTCATCCCAATCTTCATCACCCGGTTGAACTTCCCAAATGTAAGCAATCATTTCCTCTGTATAAGTCATTACACCAGTCGCCTTTGCAAAGTCCGTTGGGCAAGTTGTTCTGTTTATATCATGAGTGTATGGGTCTGCATTAAACCCATATTCTGTGTTCTTAATATCTGCATAAGACAGAGCAAACACATAATCATCTGTGTTTTCACACACATATGGGTTATTGCTTGGATTGTCTGTTGTCTCTGCACTGTTATCCACTTCTGTTAGTTGTATCATTGCCTTTTGGCTTTCGCTGAATGATTGATTGTAAAAATCTGTTGTCAAAAATCTTCTAAGTTCGCTATATTTGTAATTATTTGCATATATCTTTGTTTCGCCATCTTGCTCATAAATGAACTCATCATCTTCATTTGTTATGTAATATTGACCACCATCTTCTTTGTAATTAGACTGATATGCTACCCCGTGCAAAATTGAATCACACATTAAAAGATACTCACCATTTTCGCTTGTCAAAACTCTCCACTTTATCTTTTCAACCTTAAAGTAAAGTGTGTCTCCTTGCGAAAATTCATAACCATTACTAAGTGTCGTTAATTTTAAAGCTTTACAACTAGCCTCATCCATACCAATCGCCTCAAAGTCAAGGTTTATTGTGTATTTGTAATATCTTTCACCATCACTGCCAAGATAATATCCATCATCATCTGGGGTTTCACTTGTGATTGTTACATCATTTGCTTTAATTGTTTGAGGATACTCACCAAAATAAACGGTCTTGCCATCTTCGCTAATTTCATAAACAAATTCTGGTTTTGGTGTAGGTTCTGGTGTAGGTTCTGCCTCCCCACCAGTTGTTCCACCTCCTCCCCCAGTGCCCGGAGTTTCAGTAGGCGACTCAACAGGTGTTTCTGCCGGTGGGTTTTCTGTGGTTGGTTCCTTATCTTTATCGCAAGCAGTCATAAAAAACACACTTGGTAAAACCAAACAAAATACAAGTAAAAAACTTAAAATTTTCTTTTTCATAATTTTCTCCTTTTGTATTTACTTAACGCATCCAAGCGGGTGCGTAAAATGAATTTTTTGTAACATATTGTTACATAATATATAGTAACATTATGTTACCATAGTGTCAACTAAAAGAGGGCGGTTTAACAGAAAATGGTTGGGTTAAAGAAAATCCGAAAACTGAAAAAATATAGCCAACAAAAAGTTGCTATGGACCTTTCTATAAGCCGTGAAGCAATATCTTATTACGAAAACGGGAAAAGAAGTCCCGACATAAACTTATTAATAACACTTTCAAAGTATTTTAATGTTTCAATTGACTACCTTATAACAGGTAAAGAGTTCGAAAAAAAATAGTTTTCTCATTTCAAAAAACATAATATGTTCATAGTTTTTTGCTTGATTTCAACCATTCTTGTGATATAATAATATCATTACATTATGGAGGAAATTAAAATGAATTGGAATGAAATTTGGACATCAGTAAAAGACTTTTTTACAAACAACATTTGGTCAATTGTTAAATTTGTCGCAATTCTTGTTATTGGTATGGTTGTCATCAAAATACTAATAAACATAACAAAACGACTTTTAAACAAAACCAAAGCAGAAAAAATTACACAAAATTTTCTTGTGGCAATTTTAAAATTTGGACTTTATTTAATACTTGTTCTTACATTGCTTAGCATTGTTGGAATAAATGTAACAGGACTTGTAACAGCACTAAGTGCCTGCGTACTTGCTATTGGTGTTGCACTTCAAAATATCATAGCAAACCTTGCAAATGGAATAGTAATTGTTGCTAACCATATGTTCAAAAAGGGTGATTTTATAAGTGTAAACGGATTTGATGGCAGTGTTGTTGAAATACACTTTTTATTCACAACAATAATAACAACTGATAACAAGAAAATCACAATACCAAACAGCACAATCACAAACAATGCTGTTATAAATGCCGGAGCAAACCCAACCAGAAGAGTTGATTTCACATTCTCTGTTGCTTATGAAACAGATGTTGAACTTGTTAAAAGAATTGTCATCAATGTTATGAAAAGCAATGGAAAGGTTTATGATGACAGCGAAAGAACACCTTTCTGCCGACTTAAAACACTTGGAGCAAGTAGCATAGACTTCTTTGCAAATTGCTGGGTGGATTCAGAAGATTATTGGGATGTTTATTATTACATTGTTGAAAATGTATATAATGAATTCAAAAGAAACAACATCTCAATTCCATACAACCAACTTGAAGTTAGAAATCGTGAGGACAATGTGGTAATGCCAGTTATCTCTGCCCCACTACCAGAAAGAGTTGAAAAGGTAAGAAACACAAAGAAACATATCCGCCTTGAAGATGCCGGTTTAAAAGACATCTTCCATAAAAAAAGCAAAGATAATAAAGATGACACAGCGCAAACAGCATAAATAACACAAAGCCGAGAGATAAAAACTCTCGGCTTTTATTCTACCCTCAAACCCTTTATTTCCTGCAATTTTTAAAAATTCTTCGCAATAATTTTAAACCGCCTCTCTTGAAATTTTGACTTTCATATGCTATACTGAAAACAAATAGGGGGATAAAATGTATGAGTAATAATATAGAAATGTTGCCACCAGCAATTATTGATGAGAACGACGCACATATGGAGATTGTCCATAAAAAAACAAATGAACCAAGATTTCAAAGAGGGTCTGTTGAAAAAAGGCGATGTATATATGTCAATCAACTTGCACACGACTTTGTATTGAAAATTGAAAAAAGAGCAATTTTTCCAAACGGCGAACAAACAGTTTCAATACACAAAAAGAACCCTAATTTCAATGACTCCGGTTATCCAACTTGGTATTCAATCACAATTGCACACTACCCATACGACGCCTATATCGACACAGATGTACTTGACCGAATTGCCCTTGCCATAAACAAGACAATGAACATATCAAGAATGTATCATCATTTGCCATCTAGCGACTTACAAAAGTCAAGAGATAGCCAATTAAAATTTTGCCAATACGAACTTGCAAAACTTTTAATTGAGGGAGTTACAAACCGCTCCCAAATAGACAATGTTGAAAGAAAGATACCAAACAATGTATATATTGATGCACTTGGTAACCGCTTTATGCAAAGTTTTTATAAACTAAAAGATGACAAAATTTTATTATCCACCAGAGATTGCACAGAAACCAGTCCAGTTTTACTAAAAGGTAAATATGGAGCAGATTTTTTCTTTATTGGCGACTATGATCATATGTACAAAAAAGAAAAACGCAAAAAAGACCAAAGCGACAGTGGTAGCAGTGAAAAGATGGGTTAACAAGCATACAAAAAAATGAAGAACGAAAAGTGAAGTGTGAAAAGTGTCAAATTAAACCTAAATCGAATATCTCGGTTTAGGTTTTTTATTTTGCATTTTTTATAAAGTATTGTATAATAAATTGCAGGAGTAAACGAAAATGGAACTTGTAAATGGTAAAGAAATGTATTTAATTGTGCAAGATACTGAATTTAATAGGAAATATCACAATTATA
>JAZNEY010000036.1:0-4073 GCA_045588795.1 Clostridia bacterium
TTCAATTTTATATCCTATCAATTTCAATAATTCTTCATATCCAACCTCTTTAGTTTGGCAAATTGGCAATTCAATGTTTTCAAGGATTTTATTACTTATTGTTGCAAGATCTGAATTTAACCGAGACAATAAATCAATGTAATCGTTACCCTTTAATTCTCCCAAAACACAAGATGAAATTAAGCTATCGACCTTTTTCCCAGAGCAATCCAATTCATAAAAATCGTTAATAACCAAAGCATTTTTCGAAATATCTTTAATTTGACAATCTTTTGACAATACCCAAGCCCCATCACCGCCATTCCATTGATTAAACATTTCGTTGGTTAACAAAAAATATTCTTTTGAGTTTTCAACAATTAATTGCTAAATTTGGAAATCTTCAAAATTAAACTGCTTGTCTATATGGCTGTGCACTAAAATCATATACTCACCACCCTGTCTGTTGAATCAATTATTTTTGTTTGTGCTCCTCCCACAAGATATTCAATATCTGTATATTGCTTTTCTGTAACTTGCATAATTTGTACAAGACCCAACCTCGGCAGGTTTTTAACAAGTTGATTTCGCATCAACTTTGTTGAATTGTTGTTTAAAACCAACTTGCTATAAACCGACTGTTGCATCATTATGAATCCATTAAGCAACAAAAACTTTCTAAATCTTCTATATTCGGCAAGGTCTTTGTCGGTGGTCATTGGCAAATCAAAAAAAACTATCATTCTCATAATTCTTCTACTCATAAAATTTAATTAAACTTTTATCTCCCGTTTCTAATGCATTAAATACACTTTGACAATAAATGCTTATGGCATTTTCAAGATATTGCACTTTTCCATCAATGGTAACTTGTTGATTAAAAAGTTCAAGCATCTTCATTTTAAAACTTGCCTCATCATCTAAAGTTAGTGCAAACCTATCAACCAATATTCTGAATGGCTCCATTAAGTCACTAGCCAAATTGAATTGATTAAACTCATTCCTGTGCCATATGCCAAGTTGGGTTAAGTATCCACACCTTGCAATTTCCCTATTGAAACAAGAAAGAATTATTGAATATCCATAATTCAATGCTCCGTTGATTAAAGAATTATTTCTTCTTGTGAAATCAAGACCAAAGAGGGCATTGAAATAAACTTTTGCCGAATGCCCCTCTCTGTTGGTAGAGTCGTTTACCGAAACACTATGTTGATAAACTTCAAGCATTTCCGCCTCTCTTTCGTGCCCCTCTTCAATCAATAATTCCTTTTGCTTTTTTATTTTATTTCTTATTATCTCCGCCCAAACAACAGCCTTTGCTTCCTTCGACCAAGAAACCTGTGTTGAAATTTTTTTGACACTGTTAAAATTACCATAGTAGGCACAAACCTCACTTTCGGGATTGTGTCTTTCATCACAAAAAACAATTTTAACATTATTCTTTACAAGTTCACTTATAAGGGCTGTTGTCATTGAAATTGCTGTTGATTCGAGAATTAATACAGAAATCTCTGGAATAAAAACCTTTGTTTCTGTTGCATTTCGACACACCAAATAATTTAATTTGAGATCTAACTTGGACCTTTCTTTTATGACCACCGTTCTAAAACTCATACGACCTATAACCTTGTAACCTTTTCGAATAAACCAGTTGATGATTGTTCTATTAAAAATATATCTTTACCAGTGAAATTTTTATTGATGCGAAGTTTTCCAATAAATTTACTTTCTCCAACTAATGACATATCTGCTGTCATTGCATTTGTTTGAAGTCCTTTAATTATACCAAACAAGCACTCTGCCTGTCCTAAAATAGAAAGATTTTTAAAGTCCTCTTCCCTCTCTACCATTTTAACTAATAATGAATCTGCAAGAGCCATTCCATAGTATACCTTTTCACTCAATGTTGACATAATCTTGTTGTATAACTGTTCGTTTTCAAAACTTGTTAAAGCAATCTCAATGTTTCCATCTTTTGCACTTTTTGAAAGAACAACTTTTGCATTTTCTTCAATCAAGTTTTTATCCCTTCCAGTAAGTTTGAGTTCAATATATTTTTCAATCGCTTTTACATATGTAGTTGTTTCATTCGAAACCCTCCATTGGTTTGCATTATGCAAAAGTAGTTGATTTTCTGATCTTCCCGCTAATATATATTTACCAGACCCAAACATAATAGTTGATTGAATATTAATCTTTGGAATGGTAATCTTTGCATTTTCAAGACCACTTTGCATGCAAATATATTCAGCAATTTTCTTTTCTTTGTCTGAGTCTTTTTTATACTTTTGTACAATAACTGTTGGAACAGCCTCTATCTGCTTTACAAGTTTTCCTTTCTTTTCTCCCTCTACTACACAAAAATATGCAGTTGAAAGGCTATCATATCCACCGTATCTTTCCGGATTTGATATCGGATTTGATTTATCACCTTTTAACTCAAATCTACCTTGACTTGATGGGTCATTTTTCTCGCTTTTGTATTTTGTCTCGTTATAGAATGCACCATTCATATTTGTAAAACTCATTCTTGTAACCAAACAATCGTTTTTCTCGCAAACTTGTTTTACTTTTTCAAGGTCTGTTGATGGCTCCCAAATAACTTTTTCGCCATTGTGTGCCATAATTGTGTTATCGAAAACTCTTTTTATGTTTCTTGTGATGTTGTCATTATATGCGTGCTTGTTTTTATAAAAATTTCTTGGATCCTCAGTGAATCTGTTGTGCAAAACATTTCCAACAACAATGTTTAAATATGCATCTTTTGCGTGATGCAAATCATTCACTGACCTGCTCTTTGGAATTTTATACTTATGTCTGAAATCACTTACAATAGAGCCTTTCGAATAAACAACCTTTGTTTCGCCACCACTTGCAGACTTTAATAGTTCAATTACTGCCTTTACAGATTGATTTGTTTCAACAAGTTGTCTTGCGATAAATCCGCCGAGTTCTTCATCTGTAATATCATCTGTTCGAATAAGCCTATTTAATTTTTCTTTGCTCATAAGATTTAATTTTTCGAGAGTATGCCAAAATGCTTTATTCTTATTTATCCATTCTTGAGGCAATGGATAGTTATCTGTTTTGATTTCGTTAAGAACTTTTTTGACAAGAACCTTGTTGTTAATGCTGTCATCTTTAATTTTTGATTGAGGTATAATATGGTCAATATCATACATATGTTCATTGACAATCAAATCTTGTAAATCAATTCTTTCTCCAGAATACAAGCATCTTCCAAGTTGCATAAAGTACAAATACAATTTATCACTTCTCAAATTCAAGTTGTCATGTTCCATCAACTCTTTCATTAGTTCTTCTAGCTCATACGCGCTATTTTTAACAGCACTTTTAAATTCCTTTGACTGATACATTGATAAAAGATTTGAGTGTCTTGAAAGTTTTCTTCCCTTTTCGCCCTTTTCTTCATCATGCCTTGTTACTTCAACAAATACCTTTTCCGGCATACTGCCTTGTACACTTACAACTTCCTTAACGATTTTAATTGCTTGCCACACAGCCCTCTTTACAGCAGGCGAACAATAAAGAGCATCAACATCAGTATATTCAATATTTGTTTTTGTCCTTTTTGTCCTTGCTTGCAATTCTTCTTTTAATGTGTAACAATCTTCAAATAATATTTGTTGTAAATTTCTATTGGTATTCCAAAGTTCTTGCATAATACAAGTCGCTTCGCCTGTCTGTTTATCTATAAATGTTAATCCCTTTAAAAATTCATAAGACAAACTTCCCCAACCTTGCACATTGATTGATTTGAGTTCTTTTATTTGTGCATCATTAAAAACAGAAGAAAATTCTCTTTTTATTCTTTCTTCTAATCTATGTTTATCTGAAATAATTGTGTGGTACTTAATTATCTTTTCAAATGTGTCAATGTTTCTGTCTACGAACTCTTTGCCAAAATTTGGAGACTTTATGAGCCTTGCATAAAGAGCACAATTATTTGCAAATTCTTTGTCTATGCCACCTATTGCTACACTGTTAATCTCATCTTTATCAATAACATTTCTTGACACCAAAAATTCTTTTAATTTCTTGGTTGTAACCTTTGAACTTGTTTCAAAAAGACT
>JAZNEY010000037.1:0-11380 GCA_045588795.1 Clostridia bacterium
TGAGTGTCTTTTATTTAATGATTGCATTTAAGCCAATGCCACAAATAATCGCTGTTAGTGACAATAACTCGAATGACTTAAAAACGAACGATATTATTTTATCTGTAAACGATAATGATGTTGATTTTTACAAGGTTTCAAAGGCTCCACTTGAGCAAGTAACAAATGAGCTTACTAAATTTGATGGCGGTGAAGAAATAACACTTACCATTTTGAGAGATGGAAAAAAACAAGATGTTGTTGTAAAAAAAGAATATAGGTCTGCATTTAGATATGTGCTATCACCTGAAAAACTAGCAGGTGTTGCGTACCTCGAAAATAACGGGAACTACATTCCTCTTGAAACGGAGACTGCGGTTTACGACTACTTGAAGAGTGTAGAAAATGAAATGACTTCAATATATTACAAAAACATCGAGGGTCAATTTGTTGCTTACACAGAAGATGAAATAATTTCTCTTGCAGGAGTATCAATTGCAAGCGAGGGAACGACACTTGGAATTTTACAAAGTTATTATTACGAGGAATATTCGTTTGGCGAGGCTCTGCTTTATGCGGTGCCATTCTGCTTGGATATTTGTTGGCTAATTTTACTTGTTCTTGCAGGATTGTTTACAGGAGCGACTGCGGTTGCAGACCTTGGTGGAACAGTTACCGCTGTTGACCAAATTGCAGAACTTACGAGTGTTGATTTAAGATATCTTTTATACTTAATTCCAATGATAAGTATGAATTTGGCAGTGTTTAACTTGCTTCCGATACCGGCACTTGATGGTGCACGAATGGTGTTTGTGCTAATTGAGTGGATAAGGCGAAAACCGATAAATAGAAATGTTGAGGGATATATTCACTTTATAGGCCTGTTGATATTATTCTCGTTAGTAATCTTTTTAGATGTTTACCATTTCTTCATACTATGATAGGAAAAAATTATGCAATTAATAAACGAAATTAACAATGCAGTAGAAAAATACAATATTAAGTTTATAATCGAATCGGCAGTTTTTGATAAGGCTCAAAATACATTGACATTAGCGCTTATCTATCCAGATGATATGTTGCTAACAAATGATATTCAAAGTCTTGTAAAAAAGACTGCCGTTTTGGCGTTGCCAGATGGAGTTAAATCGGTTGATATTAAATATCGAAAAAATTATTATGACCAAGCATTAATTGAAGATTATATAATTTCACTTATAAAAAGACAATTTCCGATTGTTTCTGTTTTACAAGGTGATATAATTTTAGATAAAACAACAAAAGATATAATCATCAATATAGAAACCAAGTTTGTAAAAGTGATTGAGCAAAGTGAATTGCCATCAGATATTGAGCTTCAAATTGAAAAAGAATTTTATGATAAGTTTAATGTAAAAATTGAATACATTCCAAATAGGGTGCAAGAAGTTGAAGTGGATAATGTGTTTGTAGAAAGCACGGATATGGATATTTATAAAGTTAATGTAAAAGAAAAAGAAAGTTATATTGGCGAATTGATTGAGGAAAAGCCTGCATTAATTGCGACTATTGCAGAAGCAGATGAAGGTGTTGTTATTGCTGGAAAAATAAGATATCTAAATGAGCAAAAAACCAAGCCAAAGGTTGATGAAAGTGGCAAAGAAAAGCCAGAGAAAACATATTATACTTTTGAGTTATATGATTATAGTGGAAGTATAAGGGTTACATATTTCCCATCAAAGGCAAATTTGCCGAAAATGGAAAAACTTGAAAATGGACTTGATATTATTATTCTTGGAAATGTAGAAGAGGACAGTTTCAGTGCAGGGCTTACAATGAGGCCAAAAGTAATAAATTTATGTACTTTTGAAGATGGCTTTTTTGAAAAAGTATATTCAAAGCCTGTGCCAAAGAACTATTCAATAGTTTTCCCAGAACCTTTTGTGTCAACAAAGCAGTCAAATTTGTTCGTTCAAGAAGAAAAGGTAACAAACGAGTATTTTTTAAACAATACTTTTGTAGTGTTTGACCTTGAAACTACAGGAACAGTCTATAACAGAGATAAAATAATTGAAATCGGTGCTGTAAAGATTGAAAAGGGGAAACTAACAGACATTTTTTCTTGTCTTATAGACCCAGAAATTCATATTCCAGAAGATGCATCAAAGGTTAACAATATATTTGACAAAGATGTTGAGGGTTGTCCAACAATTGAAAAAGTTTTACCAGATTTCTTTAAATTCTGTGATGGCTCAATAATGGTTTCATATGTTATAGATTTTGATTTTAACTTTATAAGTCATTATGGAAAACTTTATGGTTATTCATTCACTAATGAAACTTTTGATGCGTTTGTGCTTGCAAAACAAAGAGTTAAGGGTATTAAGAATTACAAACTTGTAACGGTTGCAAAAGAACTTGGTGTAGAACTTGAAAATGCTCATAGAGCGGTTTTTGATGCGGTTGCAACAGCAGAAGTTATGATTAATTTATTAAGAAACAATTAAGAAGAGGAGGGAGACCTCCTCTTCTTGGTAAATAAAAAAGATATGGGTTTCACAAAAATTACATTTGCTACTATTGCCACATTTTAGATGGGCTTGCCATATCTTAAATTCAAGATGAATGGAGAGGGTCCTGATGCCCAGCCGATTTTCAATCTTGAATGAATAAATTATAACAAATAATGATTGCAATTTCAAGTTGATAATTGTTTAATAGGTGAATGAAGAAATAAAAATACATTCATATTTAATGCTTTTAATTAATATATAAAAATAATTGAAAAACTATTGCATTTTTTATAATAAATATGATATAATTACAAATGTAAAAACTAATCTTTGTTGAACGGCAAAATGTTTGCCGTTCAATTTTTATGTAAGGAGAAGAATATGGCACAAAAAACCACAGCAGAAACCGTTAACGAATTCTTACAGCCAATTGTTGAAGGTCTTGGTTATGAGATAGTTGATGTGGAGTACGCGAAAAAGCCAAACGGAATGAATTTAACAATTTTCATAGACAGTCCAAATGGAATAAAAATTGAAGATTGCGAGAAGGTTCATTCTGCAATAGATGTACCACTTGATGAGCTTGATCCAACAAATGGAGCAGGATACACACTTAATGTATCTTCGCCAGGGCTAGATAGACCGCTTTCAACCGATAAGGATTTAAACAGAAATTTAAATCAAATGGTGGAAATATCATTATACAGCAAGATTAATGGAAAAAAACAATATGCTGGGGTGTTGTGTTCTTACAGTGATGAACATATAACTATTTTAGATGGCGAGAAAGAAACAACCTTTGAAAGAAAAACAATAGCAAAGATTACAAAATATATAGATTTTTAAGGAGTAGAAAAATGACTAATAAAGATTTTTTCCTAGCATTGGAAGAATTAGAACAAACAAAAGGAATAACAAAGGAAACTGCAATCGAATGGATTGAAAATAGTTTGGTTGTGGCTTATAAGAAAAACTATGGAGAGGGAAGAGATATTCTTGCAAAATTAGACTTTGACAAAAAAACTATTAAAATTTATGCTACAAGAACAATTGTTGCAGATGGTGAAGTTGAAGATCCAGATACTCAAATTGAATTGTCAGAGGCAAGAAAGATAAAGAAATCATTTAAAATTGGCGACATTGTAAAAGAGGAAATTACTCCAAAAGATTTCGGAAGAATTGCCGCAGGTGCTGCTAAACAAGTATTTACTCAAAAGTTTAGAGAGGCAGAAAGAAGTTCTGCTTACAAAGAAATGAGTGAAAGGCTTGAACAAATTGTTACCGGTATTGTAAGAAGAGTTGAAAAAGACACAGTTTATCTTGAAATTGTTGGCTCTCAAATTGAGGGTGTGTTAATGGCAAACGATCAAATACCAGGTGAAAAATATCAAGTTAACGACAGAACAAAAATCTATATTAAGAAATTAAGGGAAACTGCAAGAGGAACGCAAGCGATAGTTTCAAGAAGTGTCCCACAATTTGTAAAGAAATTATTTGAACTTGAAGTTCCAGAAATTGCTTCTGGTGTTGTAACAATCAAGGGTTGCGTAAGAGAAGCTGGTTACAGATCAAAAATTGCGGTTTACAGTGAGGATAAAAACATTGATCCACTAGGTGCTTGTGTTGGAAACAAGGGAACAAGGGTAAATAGTATAGTTGCTGAACTTGGTGGCGAAAAGATTGATATTATTATTTGGTCAGAAGATCCATTTGAATTTATTGCTAGAGCATTGTCTCCTGCGAAAGTTTTAACAGTTGAAGTTAATGATGAAGTAAAATCTGCAAGAGTAATTGTTCCAGATGATAAACTTTCACTTGCAATTGGAAAGAGTGGACAAAATGTAAGACTTGCTGCAAAACTTACGAACTGGAAGATAGATGTTAAGAGCGTATCGCAAAGTGTTGATCCGAATGAAAACGAACAAGAAATCAATAGCATAAGTGATTCTACAATTGAATCAGTAAAAACAAACTTTGGCGATATTAATTCTATGTTTGAAGATGTTAACCTTGATGTATTTAAGGATGGTGAATAATAATGAAAAATGCACCTCAAAGAATGTGTATAGTTTGTAGGGAAATGAAAGATAAAAGAGACCTTTTAAGAGTAGTACGCTTTAAAGATGGTGAAGTGAACATTGATTTATCTGGAAAGGCTAATGGTCGTGGTGCATACTTATGCAAAAGTGAAGATTGCTTAAATCAAGCAAGAAAAAAGAAAGCACTTGAAAGGGCTTTTGGTGAAGATATTGATGCACAAATTTATGATGAGTTGAGGAATGAAATTGGATCAACAAACAATTAGAAAAATAAAAACATTGATTGGTTTTTCTATAAAGTCCCATACATTGAAATATGGAATGGACAACATAACAAAGAAAGCCAAATTAATAGTTATAAGTGATGCAATGTCTCAAACAAACATAAGTAAAATACAAAGAAGAGCAAATGAGCAAAAAGTAGACATTGTAATATTAAAAAATGAAAATTTTAGAGAGTTTTTTGAAGAAGCTATTAAAGTCATCTCGGTAGAAGAAAGTGGCTTGGCAAATGCAATTTATCAGTTAATGGAGGAAATTTAATTGAATAACACAAAGACTAACGAAATTAAAAAAGAAGCAAATAAAGGAGATTCTATTAAGGCACTGGCAGAAATCAAAGGAGAGGCATCTTCTCTTTCTGCAATCATAAAAAAGAGCCTTGCACAGTCTCTTGCTTTGAGCAAACAACTAAAAGAAAAAATTAATGAGCTAAAAGCAAAAGAATTAGAAATTTCAGTTAATAAAGAATCTGAAACTGTTATAAGTGAAGAAAAACCAGTTGCTGAAAACAAGGTAAAGGCGGATAAAATTTCTGAAAAACCTCAAAGTGAATTGGTTGAAAAAACACAAGAAAAAGTTCATAGTCAAAGACAGGCCCAACCAAATAGTCAAGGTGCAAGTAGGCAAGGATTTAACCAAGGGAAGGCAGATGGCTCATTTAGGACTCGACATTTTAATGAGTTGAATCAAGAGGGCTCTTCAAGGTTTAGTCAAAGAGATGGAAAACCTGGTTTTGGTAAAAATCAGCAAGGTGGTCAATTTGGCGAAAGGAAGAATTTTGGTCAAAATTCTCAATATCAACAAAGGGGACAATTTGCTCAAAATGGAACTAGACCACAAGGTGCTGGTAAACCATTTGGTCAAAAACCTCAAAATGTAGGTGCGGGTTCTGGTATAACATACGAAATTCAACAAAAGAACAAAACCGATAATAGTAAGTCTCAAGCAAAAAGAAAATCTAACGAGCATTCATTTGAAGAAAAGAAATCTCTTAACAGAAAGGCACTTGTAATGCGTGGCTTTATTGCAGATGAAAGTCTTGAAAATGAAGATGGCGTTATGATGGGTTCAAGAAAAATTAAGGGTAAAAAAGCCAAACAACAAGAAACTGTGGCGGTGCAAGTGATTGATCACGCTGTAATTACAACAGACAATATTACAGTAAAAATTCTTGCAGAGAAGATTGGAAAACCTGTTGTAGAAATTATAAAGAAATTTATGATACTAGGAAATATGGTAAATATTAACAGTAAAATTTCTTTTGATGAGGCTGAATTAATTGCGGGTGAGTTTGGTGTAACGCTTGAACAAAAACTTGAAAAGACCGCAGAAGAACAATTACACGAAATGATGAATACAACAGATGAGGAAAAAGACCTTGTAAAACGCCCTCCAGTAGTAACTGTAATGGGACACGTTGACCACGGCAAAACTTCACTTCTTGATTACATCAGAGAAACAAATGTTATTGCCGGTGAAGCTGGTGGAATCACTCAACACATTGGCGCATATACAATTGAAAAAAATAATGAAATGATAACATTCATTGATACACCAGGTCATGCTGCATTTACGGCTATGAGAGAAAGAGGCGCTAAGATGACAGATATTGCTATTTTAGTAGTTGCAGCAGATGATGGGGTTATGCCTCAAACGATTGAAGCAATCGGCGAAATAAAGCAAGTTAAAGCACCTATGATAGTTGCAATTAACAAAATTGACAAGCCAGAGGCTAACATTGACCGCATCAAGCAACAATTAACAGAACATGATGTTATCCCAGAAGAATGGGGTGGTGATGCAATCATCATACCAATTTCAGCAAAGACAGGACAAAATGTTGACAATTTACTTGAAATGATTTTGTTTGTTGCAGAATATCAAAATCTTAGAGCAAATCCAAACAGGAAGGCACTTGGAACTGTTATTGAAGCGAAACTTGACAAAGGAATGGGAACGGTTGCAACTATTCTTGTTCAAAATGGTACACTTAAAGTTGGAGATGTTATTATCGCCGGAACAAGTGTTGGTAAAGTAAGAGCAATGATGAATGAAAAGGGTAAAAATGTAAAGAGTGCCGGTCCATCATATGCTGTTTCAGTGCTTGGTCTATCAAGTGTTCCAAATGCAGGGGACGAAATGTATGCTGTTGATGAAAAAATGAGTAAGAAAGTCTTATCTGAAAGAATGGTTAAAGAAAAGACTGACAAGATTAAAACAGCAGACAATTCAGTTGATGCTCTAATGGATAGACTCAAAGAAACAGAATACAAAAGCTACAACGTTATTATTAAAGCAGATGTTCAAGGCTCTTTGGAGGCATTGACACATACTTTAAGTGAAGTAATGAACGAGGAAGTAAAAGTAAGATGTATTCACGGTGGTGTTGGTGCTATTAACGAAAATGATATTATGATGGCTACTGCATCAAATGCCGTAATTGTCGGATTTAATACAAAACCCGATTTTAAAGCAAAAGTTTTGGCAGATAAATACAAAATAAATATTCAATTTAATAAAATTATTTACGAAGTCGTTGATTATGTTACAAAGCAAATAGATGCAATGAAAACACCAAAATACAAAGAGAATGTAAGTGGAAAAGCTGAAATCAGAATGATATTTAAAGCAAGCAAGGTTGGTGCTATTGCAGGTTGTTATATTCTAGATGGCAAACTTACAAAATCACAACAAGTTAAGGTGTACAGAAAAAATGATGTTATCTATACGGGTACAATTGCTTCAATTCAAAGAGAAAAAGATGAAGTTAAGGATATCAGTGCAGGATTTGAGTGTGGTATTGTACTAAAAGATTTCAGTCAAATTCAGGTTGGAGATATTATTGAGGGAATAACTCTTGAAAGAATAAATTAACGGAGGAAAATAATTTATGAATTTTAGGATGGAAAAGGTAAATGCCGAAGTTCAAAAAAACTTATCTGAAATATTAAATGATGATTTAAGAAATCCGTTACTTGATGATTGTGTACTAACAGTATGCTCTGTGAAGGTTTCACCAGACTTTTCTACTGCAAGAGCATATGTTAGCGCACTTAACACAAAAGAGAGTCATGAAGTGATAATAAATGAACTAAAGAAGTCTGCATCATTTATTAAAAAAAGACTTGCAGAAAAATTGAACTTCAAAAGAACTCCTGACCTAACTTTTGTTTATGATAACAGCCTTGAAGAGGGCGAAAGAATAAAGAAATTGCTTGAAGGATTAAAATAAGGAAAAGGTACAAAATGAAAGAAAAATTTAAAGAGACCTTTCAAATTATTAGTAATGCAAAAAAAGTGGCAATTTTTACACATGCAAATGTTGATGGTGATGCAATTGGATCAGCATTTGCATTTTACTTTTATTTGAAAAGTTTAGGCAAAGAAGTAAATGTGTTTTCAAAAACAACAATACCCGGTCAATTAAAATTTTTAGAAATTGATGATCTAATAAATAAAAAAACTTGTGATAGTTATGACCTTGCGATTTCGGTGGACTGCAATACCGCTGAGATGATGAATGTCTACGCTGAAAAGTTTTTGAGCATTGAAAACAATATGCAATTTGATCATCATCCAAACAATCCACAATATGCTAAAGTGAATATAACAGACCATACGAAGTCATCAGCTTGCGAACTTGTTGCAGAGTTTTTTTTGGCAAATGGGGTAGAACTTAGCGATCAATGTGTAAAATTTTTGTTAACCGGAATTTTGACAGATAGTGGTGGTTTTAAATTTTCAAACACATCAACAAGAACTATGGAGATTGTTACAGAGTTTTTAAAGAAGAACAATGTGAAATTGAATTATTTAATGTCAGAATTGTTTGAGTCTGAGGAGCCAGAATATTTGTTGATTTATAAAGAAGCAATCAACAATACAAAGTTGATAAATGACAATAAGGTTGCGATTATAACAATTCCATATGAGTTTTATGAAAGAACTGGAATTGACCCAAACGGAGCCAAAAATCTAACAAGAATAGGAACAGAAATAAGAACTGTAATTGTAACAGCATTAATTGCTGAAGTCGAGCCGGGAATGTGTAAAGTTTCATACAGGTCAAGAGGCGATTATGATTGTTCAAAGTGTGCAAATGTTTTTGGTGGAGGTGGACATAAGCAAGCGTCTGGTTGCAAAGTTTATGGTAATTTTTATGAAATAATTGAACGAGTTACAAAGAGCATAACGGATGGTTTGGTATGATAGGATTTGTTAATGTATACAAGCCAAAAGGTTGCACCTCCTTTAAAATAGTTGGAGAGATAAAAAGAATATACGGCATAAAGCACGTTGGTCATCTTGGAACTCTTGACCCAATGGCAGAGGGTGTTCTTCCTATTGCAATTGGGAAAGCGACAAAGTTTTTTGACTACTTTTTAAAGAAAGATAAAAAGTATATTGCTGAGTTTAGAACGGGATATTTGACAGATACTCTAGACGCAGATGGTGAAGTCGTAGAAAAAAAAGAAGTGAAATTTTCTTTTGAAGAAATTGAAAATGCGTGTAGAAATTTTGTTGGAAAAATTCAGCAAACGCCACCAAAATTTTCTGCAGTAAAAATAAATGGTCAAAGAGCTTATAAACTCGCAAGAGAGGGAAAAGATTTTGAAATAAAACCGAAAGAGGTCGAAATTTATTCAATTTTGCCACAAAGGACAAAAGATGATAACTTGTTTAGATTCGAAATATGGTGCTCTGCTGGTACATATATAAGAAGTCTTGGTAGCGACATTTTTGCATCTTTTAATGTGCTTGCAACAATGGAAAAATTAACGAGAACAATGTCTGGAAACTTTAAAATTGATAATGCACATACAATTGAAGAAATAAAAAAAGATAGTACAAATGCATTGATTGCAGTAGAAAATGTTTTACCAAATATGAAGAGAATTGAACTAAATGATGAGCTGTTTTTTAAACTCAAAAATGGAGTTGTGCAAAAATTTGATGCAGATAATGGTGAATATTTGGCAATTCATAATAATGAATGTGTTGCGTTAGTGGAAATAGAAAACAGACAAATGAAATGTAAAATTAATCTTATGTAAGGGGTATACAAATGATAGAATTTGGGACATCTGGTGTTGCAGTTGGAATGGGAGATTTAAAAGGTTATGATGAAATCGCAAAGGCTCTAAAAGAGATGGGTTTAACTTGTTTTGAGTATCCGCTCACATATGGGACAAACATAAGTGATGAGAAGTGTGAAGAAATTGGGAATATGTTTCGTGAATATGGAATAAAACTTTCTGTGCATGCACCATACTATATTAATTTTGCATCACCAGATGAACTTTCTGTACAAAAAACCTTTTCGTACCTTTATAACTCTATGAAGAAAGCAAAGTGTATGGGGGCGGACAGGGTGGTCTTTCATCCGGGTAGCTTAACAAAACAAGAAAGAGAAGTTGCTGTTTCAAATGTTTTGAAAAATCTAAAATCTTTTATAGAACAAATTGATGGTGATGAATTAGTTGATGGAGTTTTGCTTTGCCCAGAAACAATGGGGAAACACGGTCAAATAGGGACACCGAAAGAAGTTGCAGAAATGTGTAAAATATCACCAAGATTTATTCCAACGATTGACTTTGGACATATCAATGCTTTTACCAATGGAGAACTTAAAGAAACAAAAAGTTTTGAAGAGGTGCTTAAAATTTTTGTAGAAGATTTAGGTATTAAAGAAATTCATATACATTTCAGTAAAATTGAATATGGTCTAAAAGGCGAGATAAAACATTTGACATTTGCGACAGACCCGGGATTTGGACCAAGTGAAAAAAATATGGTAGATTCATTGAAAAAATATGATGCAAATTATAGGGTTATATCAGAGTCTGCTGGAACGCAAGATATTGATGCAAAAATAATGTTAGATTATTATAAAAAAGGGTTTTAATTTTAAAAAAAGTGTGGTATTATAGTACTACACATATATTAGGAGGATAAATAATGATTACTGCTGGAGAATTTAGAAAGGGTATTACTTTTGAACTAGAAGGAAAAGTTTATGTGGTTGTAGATTTCTTACATGTAAAACCAGGAAAAGGTTCTGCATTTGTTAGAACAAAAATCAAAAATGTTGTAACGGGTCAAGTTATTGAAAAGACTTTCAACCCAACAGAAAGATTTGAAAAGGCTCACATTGAAAGAAAGGAAATGTCATATCTTTATGAAGATGGTGGATTATATTATTTTATGGATACAAGTACATATGAACAAATTCCACTTAACAAAGACCAAGTTGAAGATGCATTAAACTACATTACGGAAAATATGAACTGCACAATTCAATTTTACAAGGGTGAAGCGTTCTCAGTTGAACCACCACTATTTGTAGAACTAAATATTGTAGAGTGCGAACCTGGCATTCAAGGTGATACATCAAAGGCTGGATACAAGCCTGCAACTCTTGAAACTGGTCTTGTTATTCAAGTTCCGCTATTTGTAAACAATGGTGAAAGAATAAGAATTGACACAAGAACTGGAACATATATGTCAAGAGCATAGATTACTATAAAATTATTTAATCTTTTAAATATGTCATTTTATGGCATATTTTTTTTATGTATAAAAACATAT
>JAZNEY010000038.1:0-5864 GCA_045588795.1 Clostridia bacterium
ATAAAAGACACTCATTAAAACACCGAAAAGAAAATTAAAGAAAACTCCTGAGAAAAGTACTATTAATCTTTTCCAAGGTGCTTGTTTATTGAAAGCACCATCACTATCTTTATCTTCATCTTCACCATCAAAAGCACAATATCCACCAAGCGGAATTAATCTAACTGCAAACTTTTCACCATTCTCTTTTGTCTTTTCAAACAGCGCCGGACCAAAACCTATTGAAAATTCGTTGATTTTAAATTTCAATAACTTTCCAGCTGTATAGTGCCCAAACTCGTGCACCATAATTAAAACCATCAAAAAAGCAATTGCAATTAAAATATATGTAACTTTTGTCCATATAAAACAACTTGCAACAATTGTCAACAGGCTATCTGCATAAAGTGTTATGGTTTTTACAAGGGGTTTATTCTTCCATACCCAAACAGCCCTTAGCGTGTTACTTACAATCAATATTGAAAAGTAAACATAAAAGAACGCATTTATAGCAGAGGTAAACATACAAACAATTGAGCACGCTATGATTGCTATTGAAATTACTCTTGAAATCATTTCTTTTTGCTTTTCATTAGCCTCGTTTTCTTTAAAAAACCAATTAAATAGAATTTCAAAAACTATTAAACTTATCAATACAAATATCATTACTCATCACCTAAAACAAAAATAACATTGAAAGAATATATGTGATTGCACTACAAAACATTAACCCATCAACCCTGTCCATCATTCCCCCATGACCTGGAAACATTGAACCAAAATCTTTAACATCATACATTCTTTTTAAACTTGATGCAACTAAATCGCCAAATTCCGTCATAAGAGAGCCAAGCACCCCAGTTGATACGAAGAACAAAACAACTTTAAGTGTTGTGTCTGCAATACTTGTAAATGGGTTAAATAGACCCTCAAAATAGCATAGCCATAAAACAAGACCTGAGAAAAGTAACCCACCTAAGATTCCACCAATTGCACCCGATACAGATTTCTTTGGTGAGATTTGCGGAGCAAACTTTCCCTTATGAAACATCACACCTACGAAATATGCAAACACATCTGTAAACATTGAAACACCAAATACCAATGCAATAACAATTGTTGCCTTGTTCAAGTTAAAACTATTAATCCCATAAAATGTTCCAATCAAAGTTGTTGGATAAAGCATTGTGGTCAATAGCCTTTTCGTAGAAAGCAAAAGTTCATCTTTTGCAAATTCTGTCTCTCTATTTTTTGCAAGATATATAAGCTCTGCAACAAAAGAAACAATGAAATAAATAGCAAATAACAACAATTGATAAATAATTGCTTGTGTATAGTTATCCGCAAACAAATATGCAAGGTACAAAACATACACATACGACATTGATAAATATATGTACATTTTTGATGATTTTTTTTCGCTTTTATCGTAAAGTTTTAAGACTTCAAAACAAGCAATAAACGACATAGCCATTACAAACATATCAAAAAAGTAAATTGACAAATATCTTGATGCAACAAACAATGCTGTTACAATAAAAATTATTGCACCGGTAAGAGTTCTTTTCCCCATAAAAATCTCCTAATAGTTTAGATTACTCCGTAACATTTCCAAACTTTCTTTTTCTTGATTGATAAGCAAGTATACATTCTTCCACTGTACTCTTTCCAAAATCTGGCCACATTGTTTTTGGAAAGTAGAACTCGCTGTATGCAAGTTGCCATAACAAAAAGTTGCTCATTCTTTGCTCGCCACTTGCTCTTACAATTAAATCTGGGTCTTTTTGACCTGCTGTGTATAAATAATTACTGAATGTTTCTTCTGTAATATCTTTTTTACCCTCTTCAATAATTGTATTAACAGCCCTTACAATTTCATCTCTTCCACCATATAAGAATGCTATATTTAAAACATAAGTTTTGCAATCCTTTGTCTCATTCATAGCTTTTATACAAACATCTTTTACAGACTTTGTTGCTCTTGGGTGATTTATATTTCCAATTATATTAATTTTTAAATCGTTTGAAATCGCATTTTTCAACTCTGAATTTACAAACTCTTCAATTAAGTCAAAAATATAATTAATTTCTGCATCACTTCTTTTTAAATTCTCAGTAGAAAGAGCATAAACAGTAACAGTCTTGACACCATACCCTCTACACGCTTCAAGCACTCTTCTCGTAGCAAGGGCACCCTCTCTGTGCCCCATTGACCTTGGAAGCCCTCTTCTTTTTGCCCATCTACCATTTCCATCCATAATAAAACCAATATGTGATGGAATGTTTGACATATCAACCTTTCTTTTTTTTCTAAATATTCCCATACTAAATTTGCATAACTTCCTTTTCTTTATCTTGCGATTCTTTATCAATAGTAGCAACTGCATTGTCTAATATTTTTTGAACCTCTTTTTCGTGAGAAGCCATCTCATCTTCGGAAATTTCACTATCTTTCTTTAATTTCTTAAACTCATCCATAGCATCTCTTCTTGCATTTCTGCAAGCAACTTTTGTATCTTCTGCAATTTTCTTTACAGTTTTTACAATCTCTTTTCTTCTTTCTTCTGTTAATGCTGGAAACACAAGTCTTATAACTTTTCCATCATCATTAGGATTAATACCTATATCTGATGCCATAATAGCCTTTAATGTTTCTTTCATTGCGTTTTGGTCCCACAATGAAATAACTAAAACTCTGCCATCTTGAACAGAGATGTTTGAAATTTGGTTTAATGGTGTTGGTGTACCATAATAGTTTACTACGATTTTGTCCAAAATATGTGGATTTGCCCTACCTGCTCTTAGCGATAAATATTCCTGTTTTAAATGAGATGTCGCTTTTTCAATCTCTTCTTCGTAATTTAAGTAAAGTTCTGCAATAAAATCTTCTTTGTTTTCCATAATATTCTCCAATTTTAATTTCTACTCTTTATATAATACTAGAAACCATATAAAATTGCAAATAAAATTGAGCATTGAATTTTTATCAATGCTCAATTATTTATTTTCATATTGACATTCTACTTTTTGTCTGATTTTGTTTGAGCCATAACTTCTTCAGCAAAGTTGTCGTTTCTCTTTTCAAGACCTTCGCCCATTTCGTATCTAACAAATCTTCTAATTGTAACTTTCTCACCAATTTTTAAAGTGATTTCGTTAACTAGTTGAGTGATTGTCATTGAATCATCTTTTACAAAACTTTGTTCCATTAGAACGCTTTCTTTGTAGAACTTGTTAACTTTTCCCTCAACAATCTTTTCAATGATTGCTTCTGGCTTGTTTGCGTTCTTTTCATCATTAACAGTTTGTGCTCTGAATATTTCTTTTTCTTTCTCTAAAACAGAAGCGTCAATTTCTTCAACTCTTACGCATAGTGGGTTTGTTGCTGCAATATGCATAGCAACGTCGTGACAAAATGTCTTGAAATCTTCGTTTCCTGCAACGAAATCTGATTCGCAGTTGACTTCAAGAAGTACACCAACTTTTCCATTTTGGTGAATATATGATGTAACAATTCCCTCTGCGGCAATTCTTCCAGATTTCTTATTAACAGCAGCCATTCCTCTTTCTCTTAAAACTTCAACAGCCTTTTCCATATCACCGTTAGTTTCTGTTAATGCTTTTTTGCATTCCATCATACCTACGCCAGTTCTTTCTCTTAATGCTTTTACATCTTGTGCTGTAAACATAATTAATTTCTCCTGTTATCTATAAAATTTACTTTTCTTCAGTAGTTGTTTCTGTTGCTTTCTTTCTTGTTGCTCTCTTCTTTGGTGCTGGTTTCTCTTCTGTTACTGGAGCTTCTTCTGCTACTGCTGGAGTTTCTGCAACTTCAACTTTAACTTCTTCTTTAACTTCTACTGGAGTCTCTTCTGCTACTGGAGCTTCTACAGCTGTAGCTTCTTCCATAGCCTTTTGATCCTCTTCACGAACTCTTGCTAAACCCTCTTCGCCCTCTTTCGCCTCAATAACAGCATAAGCCATAGCCCCTGCGATAAGTTTAACGGCACGGATAGCATCATCATTACCAGGAATTACATAATCAACTGAATCTGGGTCGCAGTTTGTGTCAACCAAACCAACGATAGGAATTCCAAGAGCACGAGCTTCACGAACTGCAATATATTCTTTGTTTGGGTCAACAACGAACATAACGCCTGGAAGTGTTCTCATTTCCTTGATTCCTCCAAGGTTTTCTTCAAGTTTGTCTCTTTCAGCTTTAAGTTTCAAAACTTCTTTCTTTGGAAGTAAATCAAACTCACCAGTCTTTTCCATTTGGTTTAACTTGTTAAGTCTGTCAATTCTTCCCTTGATTGTTTTGAAATTAGTTAAAGTTCCACCTAGCCATCTGCTTCCAACATAGTACATGCCACATCTTTGTGCTTCTTCTATGATAGCATCCTTGGCTTGTTTCTTTGTCCCAACGAAAAGGATTGATTTTCCTTCTTCAACTGTTTTCTTAACAAAAGCGTAGGCCTTGTCAATTTGTTCAACAGTTTGCTCTAAATTTAAAATGTAAATGTTATTTCTTGAAGTGAAGATATATTTCTTCATTTTTGGGTTCCACTTGTGTGTTGGGTGACCGAAGTGAACACCTGCTTCAAGTAGTTGCTTCATTGATACTACAGACATTATTTTTTTCCTCCTTGTTTTTTTCCTCCTCCAGCGTCATCTCATATATACAACCAAAAATTGGCAACCGTATACTGATCAGCTAGAGTGTGTAATAGCATTGATGCGAAGATAGTTTATCACAAACTTTAATTAATTGCAATAACTTTAATTAAAATTTTTCATTTTTATTTAATTAGTTCTTTGGAATATCTGCAAGCAATTTCAAATATTCATCATATACAGCGTTAATAATAGATTCATCAATTTCAATTTCGAAATTATCTTCTCCATTTTCACCCTTTGTTACTCTGAATACAAGTGCCTCTTCTTCACTCATTCCATCTAAAAGTTCTACGGGTTGCAAAACTGCATAAAAACTTCCACGATATACAATTCCAGCGATTTCCACAAATTGAATCTCTTCACCCTCTTCACTTATAAGGGTAACAATATCATCTTCATCTTCAACCATATGACTGATAGACTTTGGAACGTTTCCCTTTCCCTCTAATCCATTAAAATCTGCCATTTTTAAACTCTCCTTTTGTTATAATTTTTATCTAAATAATTTTGTAAAATTATTGTAGCAGCAATTTTATCAACAACACCCTTTCGATTCTCTCGCCTTACATTCCCCTCAATCAAAATCTTTGAGGCGGTTACAGTGGACAATCTTTCATCTTGCATAATAATTTCCGTGTCGGTAAATTTTTTCAGTTTTTCAATAAATTCATTAACCATGTCAACACTGGTTGATGCACTGCCATCTAACTTTAATGGCAAACCAACAACAATTTTGCCAATATTATTTTTTGATACAATTGAAGAAATATACTTTGCATCATTATTAATTGAGTTTGTTCTTTTATAGACTTCAAGAGGTGATGCAATTATTTCAAGTTCATCACTTTGCGCAATGCCTATTCGAACGCTTCCTATATCTAACCCCAAAATTCGCATTTTATAATTCCTCCATACTTATATATTATCACACAACAAAAAAATAGTCCACAATTTTTGCAGACTATTTTCCTGTTAATAACGAATTAGTTGTTCTTCTTTGTCTTTTCACTTTCACTTGATGTGCAAGAATAGTAATCATTTACATCATTGCAATCGCTTTGTGAACAAGTGCAGGATATTTTGCTATCAATTTTTTTCATCAAATCTTCGCACATTTCAGCCATCTTTTTTGTGCTAGACATAAACCAACTTCTAACCTTTACGCTGTTTGAAGCAACAGTCGCTCCAACAACAAATCCCATACCTAA
>JAZNEY010000039.1:0-2520 GCA_045588795.1 Clostridia bacterium
AAATGAAGTTTTATATTTCCATTCTTTTTTAATATTTAACTTAAAATAGTCAAATATTAGCTTGAAATTATTCTTAACCCCCATTCACATTCACCCTCCTTGTTCCAATTTTGTATATAATCATACCGATAGCACCAAACAACATTGTATAAATTAATTGAGATATTAAAACACCATTAAATAATTCCCACGAAAAATCTGCAAGCAATTTGCACGGACCACTCATCATTGCATAAATTGGGCTGTACATAATAATTGGTTGCAACCAACTTGGGAAAAACTCTGGTGGGAAAAACAATCCAAACAGCATTTGCAGTTTTAATATAATCCAAGTAAATGGAGTTGCCTCTTCCACCCAAAATGCTAAAAGTCCCACACAGCCATAGATTATACAACTTAAAAGTATTGCAAGTATTAAGCATAGCAATATTGGTAAGACGTACAAAACACTAAAATTATTTATCGGACCTATGAACACAAGACCAACAATGATTGCACAAGGAGCAAGAAAAACTATCTTCCATAAAAAAGTACCCATTTGCTGAAAAATCTGATAAATGTAATAATTGTATGGTTTGTTGAGTTGATACGCAATTTTACCAGACTTTATATCGCTACTAAATGCTCTTGTTACAGTTCTTGCATTTACACTGTACATCAAAACCTCAGCCATTATCATATACCAAATCATCATTTCGTGAGTATAACCATTAATAGTTGATCGAGCCCCGCTTGTATAGATATATTGCCATAATTGTTGAAAGATATATATGATTACCACAAAAGACACAACTGAAGTAAGAGAGTTAACAACTGTTTTACTCTCTTGTTTAAAACTGGTTTTGCATATACTTAAATACTTAGCCATCTTTCCTCCTGTATATCTCTTTAATAATTTCTTCTAGTGGTTCACTTGAAATGGTAATATCTTGCAAGTCATCTGCTTTAAACAATCCAAGCAATTCATCCATAGTAGTCTTGTTCATATCGACTTCAATTTTATAAAGTGTATCTTTTGCCTTAATTATTTTTATACCATCTTTCTCTGGTATGGTTACATTGTTTTTTAGATTAACTTCAACGATTTTTTTATTTAAATGATGATATTTTAAATTTTTCATACTATCATCAAGCACAATTTTACCATCATTTATGATGATAACTCTCTTACAAACCTCTTCAATATCTCCTACATCATGAGAGGTAAATAAAATTGTCGTGCCAAGCTCTTTATTTATTTTTTTTATTAAGTTTCTAAGCGTTTCCTTTGCAATTGGGTCCAGTCCAATAGTTGGCTCATCAAAAAGTAATAGCTTTGGATTATGCAACAAACTTGCAACCATCTCACATTTCATTCGTTGCCCTAGGCTTAAACTTTTAACCGGTTGATGTATAAATGCACCAATTTCAAAAATCTCAGAAAGCTCATTAATCCTTTTTTCTAGGTCGTTTTTCTTTATGTCATATATAGATCCAAAAAACTTAAAGTTTTCATATGCCGACAAATGTACCCACAGCTGTTCTTTCTGCCCAAACACTGAACCTATCTTATAAGAAAGTTTAACTCTTTCTTCACTTGGGTTCAAACCCAAAACTTTAACCATTCCTCCACTTGGGTAAAGTATTCCTGTCAGCATTTTAATAGTGGTGGATTTGCCTGCACCATTTGGACCTATAAATGCAAGAGCCTCACCCTCTTCAACACTAAAAGAAATTCCATCAACCGCATTTTTAACTTTCTTTTCCTTTTTAAACAAACACCTTTTGCCATTTGGTTTTATCGCTCTCTGTTTTACCTTAAATTCTTTTCTTAAATTGTCTACTTCGATTACTTTCATTTTTACCTCCTAAAAACAAAAACACCACTCACAAATATCTATGTTTTGCGAGTAGTGTTTGTTAAATACATTTTATTTTTTAATTCGTTATCGGTTAATCATTAAAGAATGCATTTAGAAAATTCACACACGCAAAAACTATGCCCCACTGATGGGTACATTGAGAAAATATTTCTTAGTTGTGTTGCGTGTAGTTTATTCATAATACAACTCTCCTTGGCTCTAAGATAACATATAAATTTCATTTTTGCAACAGTTTTTAAAAATTTTTTAACAAAAAACCCAATTTTTAATATTCTTGTGTTAAATTGATTGGTCCATCTAATTGAGAATAAATTTGCATATCTGAACCAAAAACCCCAAGTTTCACCCTTACTCCGTAAATGCTCTCCAATTCTTCTTTCAATGAAAGATAATATTCATTCGCTTTTAC
Organism: Clostridia bacterium; assembly: GCA_045588795.1. Taxonomy (GTDB): domain Bacteria; phylum Bacillota; class Clostridia; order Christensenellales; family UBA1242; genus UMGS1908. The sequence goes on from JAZNEY010000039.1 coordinate 2,272, forward strand.
TTTGTCAGCACTTAGTGTAAAATCCGGCCTTGCCCCGCTTACACCCTTTTTATCACAGAGAGTAAAGTTTGACACAAGCAAAACCTCACCACCAACTTCATTTACATTATAATTCAATTTATCATTTTCATCAGAAAACAATCGTATTGTTGCTATTCTTTTTGCAATTTTTTTCAAATTTTCAAGAGTATCATCTTTGGTAACACCAATAAAGACATTTAACCCTTTGCCAATTTCACTAATTATCTT
>JAZNEY010000040.1:0-17279 GCA_045588795.1 Clostridia bacterium
ATTTATCATCTTGCGATAGAACAAATTTTACACCAATTGAAATAGTATAATAGTCTAGGAGGCGGGTAAGCCCCTAGACTTTTTTAAAATAAAAATAACAAATTATTGGAATTTTTTATAATGTGTGTTATAATCAGTGTATAAATAAAGGAGAGGTTATGCAGGTAATAAGTGGAAAATACAGGGCAAGAAGGCTTATAAGCCCAGATTCTGCAAGGCCAACATTGCAAAGAATTAAAATTTCGACATTCAGTTTAATTCAAGAATTATTATTTGATGGAATGAAAGTTTTAGATTTGTTTGCTGGAAGTGGTGCTCTTGGAATCGAGTGTATAAGTCGAGGGGCAGAGAAAGCGTGTTTTGTTGAAAAAGATAAAAAGGCTGTTGACTGCATAATTAAAAACCTACATGAGATAGACAAAACTTTTTATTCGATTATGGGAATGTCCTATAATGATGCATTGAATAATTTGGCAAGAAACAGTGAATCATTTGATATAATCTTTTTAGACCCTCCATATGAAGAAAATTTTTATATTGCGGCGACAGAACTTATTCAAAGGTATAACCTTTGTAGAGTTGGAGGTATAATAGTCATTGAAAGTTTAAAAGACAAAAAACCAAACATTTCACTTGATGGGTTTGATGTATATAAATCTCGAGATTATGGTATAACGAATATAACTATATTAATAAGGAAAAATTAAAAATGGATATATATGGAAGAATAGAACTTTTGGAAAGGGAACTTGACTGTGCAACAAATTTAGTTTTCAGCAAGAAAAGTGCTGTTGATGTTGCAAAGTGTGAAAGTCTTTTAGCTGATATTAAAATGGAGCTACCAAAAGCGGTGCAAGAAGCATCTTACATTATTTCGCAAAAGGATAACATAATAAGAAATGCACAGGCGCAAGCAGAATTGATTGAAAAAGATGCAAAGCAGAGAGCGGATAGTATGCTTGATGAGTCTGCCATAATTGCCAAAAGTCAAGAAATTGCGGATAAAATCATAAAGGAGGCGGAAACAAAATGCTCCTTGATGGTGGAGAATGCACAAAAGAAAATTGATTTAATGCTAAGAAATATTGAAGAGTATTTAATGGATTCGCTAAGGATAATTAGAAACAATAGGGAAGATTTGGCTGGCGAGATGTTAAAGAAAAAATCTTAAAAGAATATCAATGACACAATAAATGCAAGTATGCCACTTATTAATGTTTGTAAGCACTTTATCTTTAAAAGATAAGGTGCTTTTATTGTTGTTTCGTTTAAAAATGTTAAAGTTTGTATAAAAATAGAAAGTCCTCCAAAAGAAATTAGACAGGTAGAAATAATTAGTTTCAGCCTAATATTTGAAAGCGAGGCGATTTCTGCAAGACCTCTTGTCATTTCAAGAATTCCACTTGAGATTCCTTTGGCAAAGAGAGGGTCAATGTTAACTGATTTAAACAATTTTTCAAGCGGAACTGTAATAAAACTGAGAAGTTTTAAATCAAATGCCATATCAATAAACATATAGAAAATTGAAACATATACTGCAACTGTAAGGATAGAGAAAATAGTCGAGTTTACCGATTGACTTAAAACATTTTGTGATGGTGCTGTTTTGTAAATTGTGCTTGTAAATGGTTGTTTTTTAAAACCTCTTGAAAAAATAAAACTTGCAATAAGTGAGCCTACAATATGACAAGCAAATATTATAGCTCCAAGTTTTGCAGATTTTAAAAGTGCACCGCCGACACTACCAATAACAAATATTGGCCCGCTGGTGCTTGCAAGTGTTAAAATTTTCTTTGCCTCATCATCACTTATGATTTCAGTCTTTACAAGTTCGCCAATTATTTTTGCCCCAACTGGGTAGCCACACAAAATACTCATCAAAAGCACATAGCTTGAAACAGGGGGAGTTCTAAATGTTTTACAGATTGGCTTTTGTAATAAATTAATAATTTTGTCAAAAAAGCCAAGACTAAATATGATTTTACTTATGAAAAAAAATGGAAGAAGTGATGGCATTACAGATGTGTAAAAGAGAGTTGTTCCCTCTAGAATACTATTTATATATTTTGTTGGGTTTACAATAAGCAAAATAATTGCAAGCACTAGCAAAATACCAACAAGATTTGTGATTAAATTTAAAACTCTTAAATAAATTTGGTTGCGGGTTTTGTTTTTTAGTGGTATATTTAATACATAGGACATACTATTATTTTATGATGGCAGGTGAATTTCTTATGAGTGATAAAAAACCAAAAATTGCGTTTGCATTAGGAGCAGGAGGGGCAAAGGGATTTGCGCACATAGGATTTTTGCGTGCAATGGAAGAGTCTGGAATTAAACCAGATATTATAGTTGGGTCATCAATGGGTGCCATAGTTGGGTCGTGCTATGCACTAGGAATTGGGGTTGAGACAATGAAACAAAGGGCACTTGATTTATCAACAACAAAGATTCTTGATATAAAATTTCCAAACAATTACGGTTTTGTAAAAGGTGAAAAAGCTGAAAAAGTAATAAGGGAGTTTTTGCAGGTAGAAGATGGTAAATCAATTCATTTTAGTGATTGTAAAATTCCTTTTGGTTGTGTCGCCGCAGATTTAAGTAGACCCGAAATTGTAAATTTAACGAGAGGAGATTTGCTAAAATCAATAAGGGCAAGTTTTTCGATAAATGGTGTTTTTCAAGCGGTAGAGATTAATGGTAGAAAACTAACAGATGGCGGAATTCTATGTAGGGTACCAGTGGACCTTGCAAGAAGAATGGGTGCAGATATTGTAATTGCCGTTGACTGCACGGGTAAAACAATGCCTATGGATATTGAAAGCAATAAATATGTTGACACAATAGTAAGAATTTTTTCTATAATGGATTACGAAATAAGCAAGCACGAAATGCGTAGAGCAGATGTATTAATATCTTTGAATCAACCAAATGTAAGTGTTATAAGAATTAAAAACATCAGTGAGGGTATTGAAACAGGATATAAAGAGGGACTTGCAAAAGCGGATAAGATTAGGAAAATCATAAAAAATTGGAAAGGGAAATAAACATATGGAAGAAAACATAATTGGAGGCATCTCTTCAAGTATTGAAAAGGAAATAATAGAAAGTAAAAATCAATTCAAAAACAGATTGCCAGAAGTTATTGTTACACTATGCGCACTTATAGTTGATGTTGTTTTTTTGTGCGTAGGTTGGTGTAATCTTTTAACATTTTCACTAATAATTTTTGGGGCACTCTGGAACTTCTTTACAAGGGCAAATAAATTGTTTGCCTGCATAGTTGCGTTTGTTGTATGTACAATATTTGCGGTAATTTCGATAAGACTTAATATGTATGGTAGTGCATTTTTGCATATTTGTTTCTATTTGCCTACTCAATTAATATACTTTTATGAGAGTCAAAAAATTGAAGATGTAAGTATTAAATATGATAAACAATTGACAAGGACTGGAACGGTGGGTGCGGTTATAAGTGTATGGGCTGTTGCACTATGCCTAGCTTTTGTTTTATATGAGGTGGGTGAGCCATATTTTATAATTGACAGTGTTGCAGTTGCTCTTTTGACATTGTCTGTGTTTTTAAGCAATGGTCAATACAGAGAATATTGGTTTGCAAGAATCGTTGCCTGTGGGGTTAGTTGTATAGTTTGGATATATGTTGCGATTGATACATCAATCACAAGTGGTGGACTGGTTGTTGCTTTGCTATTTTTAATGTACACAGTGATGGATACAATTCATTATTTAAGTTGGTTAAAAAATAAAGAAAATTAGATTGCTTTAAAAAGAATTGGAGAATCCAATATGATAAAAAAAATGTTTATAACCAACAGGAAAGGGTTGAAAATGTCTGTTCGCTTAAATATTGAAAATGAAAATTCCAAGTTGATTTTTTTGGAACACGGTTTGAGTTCAAGGAAAGAATATCCACACATGCAAGTTTTAGAAGAGGTCTTTTCCAGTTTCGGATATAATGTTGTCAATATTGATGCGACTAATTCGCTAAACGAAAGTGAAAGTTCAGAAGAGGGAATTACAACAACGGGACACTACGAAGATTTGGTAGATGTTATTAATTGGGCGAAAGGACAGCCTTTCTATAGAGAGCCATTTGCCCTTGCTGGGCAATCATTAGGTGCTATTAGTGTTGTAAATTATGCGGGTCAATATCCAGAAAGTGTTGATTTACTACTTCCTTGTGCCTTTCCATATTACAATTATGTTGAGGAAGAATTAAATGATTTTGCAAAGGAAATTATAAAAAATGGGTATTGCGATAAGGTTTCAAAAAGCACTGGCAGAGTTTTGCGTATGAAATCTGCCTATGTTGAAGAAATGAAAAAATTAGACTTAACTCCACAAATAAAAAGCATTACGGCAGAAACTTATGTTATAGTTGGCTCAAAGGACAATGAAAAGCATCTTAAAAATAGTAAATTTTTATATCAAATGTTAAATTGCAAAAAGGAGTTTTGTTTATTGGATGGAGTGCCTCACGACTTAGCAAATACTACTCGCGACAAGGAATTGTTTACTAATACATTAATTGAAATTATATCAAAAGTAGTGAATAAATAATAAAGAAAGAGGTATGTTGTAACATATCTCTTTCTCATATATCGCAAATTATATATTTGATTTTAAAAATTTTTGCTGTTTATATTTTTTTAAACCCAATTGTAAAATCACTTGATGGGTGATAGGTGCATTTTATGCACGAATAAACTTTTGAAGCCTTTATGTCAAAGTCTATAACAGAAAGAGCATTGTTGTTTAGTTTTGTCAAATCTTTTTTTCCTGTAACTATGATTTCATTTGGTAAACAAGAAAGCAAATCCGTTTTGTTTTTGTTAATTGCTAAAATTTTTATATATTCAGACTCTAAATTTTTAGCATTGTTTACGACTTCTTTTGTTATGCCCAAAAGGGCATTGCATAAAATTCTTTTGATTTTGGTTTCAGGGTATCTTTTTGTATTGATTTTTTCAATACGTTTTTCAATGTTGCCTGTTTTAAAAATACTATCAGCGATTCTAAATTCTATACCCTCTGAAACGCCGTTTATATTTGAAAACTCTTCTGGTGTAATCGATTTGATTTTAAAATCAATCAAGTTTTCAATTTGTGATGAAAATTCATATTCGGTGTTATTGCAAACAGAATAGGGCGGGGCGTTTTTACAAAAATCGCTATAACAACCATCAGTTATTAACTTACGAAGAGAGGTTGCACTTGGCATACTACAAATGTTTGTGCTATTGTAATTTGCAGTCCTCTGTATTGTAATTGGAACAATTTGAGAACTTGTCTTTTTTAATGCTCTTAAATATTCAACTGCAAGTATGTTGTTTGGATAGCGTAAAATTTCGCTTGTAGTTGCTGTCGCTGATGCAAAGGATTCTCCATTTTGTAATTTTTTATGTATTTCAACACTTGCGAAATCTTTTTCTGCCTCAACAATTAATTTCTCTAAATTTCCACTTTCACTACCAAAATAAAGGTTTTCAATATTTCCGATTGCATTTAAAGTTTTTACTGCACCAAAAGCAAAATCTGGGGCACTTGAAAGAGAATAGATTGTAGGAAGTTCTATTACAATATCGGCACCAGCCATTATTGCGTGGCTCGCCCTTGTAAATTTGTCTAAAATTGCAGGCTCACCTCTTTGTACGAAGTTTCCACTCATTATACAAAGAAGAGGGTTGTCCGAAAGTTTTTTTATTTCTTTTATAATGTATTCGTGCCCTTTTGTGAAAGGATTAAATTCACAAATAATTGCATTAAATTTCATAAAAATTCTCACTTTTTATTGATTATTTTCTATCTTGTGTTTATAATAAATTGTAGCAAAAAAATAAAAATAAATCAAGTAGGTGAAATATGAATAGACAAAATCCTTTCGAGTTTATGATTGAAAGAGCAAAATCAAAAAGCGACAAAACTTTGGTTTTCCCAGAGGGAGAAGATTCAAGAATTGTTGAAGCGGTAAGAATGATTGCAGAAAATAAAAGTTGTAAAATAGTTGTTTTGTGCAAGGAAGAAGAAGTAAAACAAAAATATGCCGATGCAATTTTTAGTTGCGTTAACTTTATTGACACAACCAAAGAAAGTGAAGTAAAAAACAATTATGCAGAAAGCCTATATGAATTAAGAAAAGCAAAGGGTTTGACCATAGAGCAAGCAAGGGAACTTGTTAGTGTTCCAATCTATTATGGCTCAATGATGGTAAAGCTTGGTGATGCAGATGGTATGGTGGCTGGTGCGGTACTACACTCCGCAGATGTGATGAGACCAGTTTTTCAAATTATAAAACAAAGAAAAGATATTGTTAAAGCATCAAGTTGTTTTGTTATGGAAGTTCCAAGTGGAAAGCCTTTTGGTGAAAATGGTTTTATGATTTTTGCAGATTGTGCAGTAAATCAATATCCAAACGCCGAAGAACTTGCAAGTATTGCTCTTGCAAGCCGAGATAGTGCGAAAAACTTATGTGGAATGACACCAAAGATTGCAATGCTTTCATATTCAACGGGCTCAAATGGCTCAAATGATGAAACAATCATAAAAATCAAAAAGGCTATTGAGATATTTAAAGAAAATGACAGCGAGACAATAATTGATGGTGAAATTCAATCTGATACAGCAATTTTGCCAGAGACAGCAAAAAGAAAAATGCCAAACAGTTTACTAAAAGGTGATGCAAATATTCTTATTTTCCCAGATATTAATGCAGGAAATATTGGGTACAAATTAGTACAACATTTTAGCGGGATAAGGGCAGTTGGTCCAATTTTGCAAGGACTTAACAAACCAGTGAATGATTTAAGTAGGTCGGCAACAGCAGAAGAAATCTACTTGACAGCAATCATAACACTATTACAAACAGATTAAATTTATAAACATATAAAAGGAGAGAAATTATGAAAATACTAGTATTAAACGCAGGAAGTAGCACGTTAAAATTTCAATTGTTAAACACAGAAACAGAAGAAGTTTTAGCAAAAGGAAATGTAGAAAGAATTGGTGAGGGTAAAGATGTTTCGTTTATCTCATACAAGGCAAATGGAAATTCAACTAAGAATTTTGAAGAAGTAAAAGACCACAAAGATGCAATGAAATTATTAATTCGTACAATCACAGATGAGAAGATTGGTGTTATTAAGTCAATTAATGAGGTAGAGGCTTTTGGGCACAGAATTGCAAATGCAGGTCCAAAATATTTTGACCCAACAAGAGTTGATGAAAATGTGTTAAAAGACTTCAAGGATAATATTGATTTTTCGCCACTACATATGCCGGGTGGAATTGCAGGAATTGAGGCTTGCTTAGAGCTTGCTCCACACATTCCAAGTGTTGCAGTTTTTGATGTTGGATTCCATAAAACAATGCCAGACTACGTTTACAGATATGCAATAGATAACAAATATTATGAAAAATATGGTGTAAGGAGATATGGTGCACACGGAACAAGCCACTACTTTGTTGCAAATGAATGTGCAAAGTTTTTGGGTAAAAATATTGAGAACTTAAAAATTATTACTTGTCATCTTGGCGGTGGTGCTTCAATTTGTGCTGTTAATGGTGGAAAGAGTTTAGATACCTCGATGGGAATGACTCCGCTAGAAGGTGTTATGATGAATACAAGGTCTGGTGATATTGATGCGAGTGTTGTTGAATTTTTGTGCAAGAAAGAGGGTTTGACTGTTGAACAAGTAATTAAAAAATTCAACAAAGAAAGCGGAATTCATGCAATCAACAATGGAGTGTCTGATATGAGAGAACTAACAGACCCTGCAAACATTAATAGTGAATCTGTTCAACTTGCATTAAAAATGTATGCTTACAGAGTAAAAAAATATATTGGTGCATATACCGCAAGTATGAATGGTGTTGATGCAATAGTATTTACTGCGGGCATTGGAGAATATACACCAGAACTTCGTGAACTAATTTTAAAAGATATGGAATTTTTAGGCGTTGAGCTTGATAACGAAAAGAATTATGGTGCACCAAGAGGCACAAACTTCGTTATTTCGGGCGAAAATTCTAAGGTTAAAGTCTGCATTATTCCAACTAACGAAGAGCTAGTAATTGCAAAACAGACAGAGTTATTAATGAAGTAAGAAAGTGAAACAAAATTAGATGTTAATTGGAATGATAATATTATTTTAATTATTTTTAAATTTCCAATTGACAAATTTTGATATGTGTAATATAATAGCATATGCTTTTTAAAAGAATTTGAAGTAGGAGGAAAGACAATGGCAGTTCCAAAGAGTAAGATATCTAAATCGAAAGGTAGATCAAGAATTGCAAACTGGAAGGCAAATGCCCCAACAGTTGTAGATTGCCCACAATGCCATCAACCAAAAGTTGCTCACAGTGTATGTGCAAAATGTGGTTATTATGATGGACAGAAAAAAGTAGAAGTTTCTTCAGACAAGAAGAATAAGTAGTTCCTTCTTTTTATATTTGGTTACAAAATATGGTAATCTAAGCAAAGTTTGTAAGTAAAAGCACTCAAGTGAATCTTGGGTGCTTTTATATTTTTAAAATTAATTATTATTTGTTTGCGAATATACTATATTTATTGTATAATTAAACTAAATATTATTATATTGGCAATACTAGGAGATTTATTATGGAAAAAATGAAAATAGTTCTTGATGGATTTGGCGGAGATAACGCTCCAAAAGAAATAGTACTTGGTGCAATTGATGTTGTTAAAAAATTTGATGATGTGATTGCAGTTGTTGTTGGGAAGGAAGAGGTTATTAAAGGTATAATTAAAGAAGAGGGGTATACTGGTGAAAGGATAGAGATTGTGAATGCAACAGATGTTATTTCTAACAATGAGTCGCCAACTATGGCAATAAGACAAAAGAAAGACAGCTCTCTAGTTGTTGCATTAGATTACATAAACGAACACTCAGATGACAATATTGCAGGCTTTGTTTCTGCAGGCTCAACGGGGGCAGTTTTAACGGGTGCTATGTTAAAACTTGGAAGAATGAATGGTATTAAAAGACCGGCATTGGCACCACCAATTCCAAATTTAAAAGGAGGCAAAACATTACTTATTGATTGCGGAGCCAATGTGGACAGTAAACCAGAGTTCTTGTGTCAGTTTGCTCTTATGGGCTCAATTTATATGAAGAAAATGTTTGGCGTGGAAAATCCAAGAGTGGCACTTTTAAATGTTGGAGTTGAAGATAAAAAAGGAAATGATCTTTGCCACGAAACTTTTGCAATGCTTAAAGAGATGAAAACAATAAACTTTGTTGGCAATATGGAAGCTAGGGATTTGACAAGTGGCAATTATGATGTTGTTGTAACAGATGGTTTTGCGGGGAATGTTGCCCTTAAATCAACAGAGGGTACAGCAGTATACATTTTAAAATCATTAAAGAAAGAAATCAAGAATGGCGGACTTCGTGCAAAGATTGGTTACTTATTTATGAAAAAGGCCTTGAAAAATATGATGAAAGAACTTGATTTCAACGCTATTGGTGGCTCTCCATTTTTGGGTTGCAAAAAGGTTGTAATCAAATCGCACGGGTCATCTGATAGAGTTTCGATTTTAGGTTCAATGTCTCTTTGTAGAAATATATATAAAGCTGGTTTTGTTAGCGATCTTGAAAAAGAGTTGGAATCGCTTGGAACTGGTGAGGAAAATAATTAATATGAAATCAAATGAATTAATTGAAATTGAAAAGGTTATTGAGTATAAATTCAAAGACCGAAATTTGCTCGAAACTGCATTTACGCACTCAAGTTTTGCAAACATTAATCACGTAAAAAGCAATGAAAGATTAGAGTTCTTGGGAGATACTGTTTTAAGCACACTAATAAGTGAGCGAATTTATAATGATATGGATTATAATGAGGGACAACTTTCAAAACTTCGCTCGAAAATTGTTTCAATGAGACCACTTGCACTTTTAATTGAGAATTTGGGATTGGTAGAATATTTACAATACGCAGGCTCAACTAATCGTGCAAACATTACAGACAATATGAAAGCAGATTTAATGGAGTCTATCATAGGAGCAATCTATATTGACGGTGGACTTGAAAGTGCAAGAACTTTTGTCAAGAGAAAATTTTTTCCTCTAATCAAGGAAATGGAAAAGTTGGAGATTCTTGAAGATGCAAAATCTTATTTGCAAGAAAAGTTGAAGAATGACATTATTAAATACACGACTTCAAAAACTGGAAGTGATCATAGTCCTGTATTTACTGCAACAGTTGTAATAAATGGCGTTTCAATGGGGCAGGGCGTTGGTAGTTCAAAACGCAAGGCAGAGACTCTTGCAGCTGAAAATGCATTGAAAAAACTTACAAAGGTATAAGGTTAAGTTATGAATTTTAAAAAGATGGAAATATATGGTTTTAAATCTTTTGCTGACAAGGTTCAAGTTCAGTTTGAGTCTGGTGTTACTGGAATTGTTGGGCCTAATGGGTGCGGTAAAAGTAATGTTGCGGATTCAATAAGGTGGGTGCTTGGTGAACAAAGTGCAAAAGCTCTTCGTGGGTCAAGTATGCAAGATGTAATCTTTAACGGGACAGAAAAAAGAAAACCACAAAGTTTTGCGGAAGTATCCTTATATTTTGACAACACAGAAAAGATATTTAATGTAGATTATGATGAAGTTGTTTTAAGCAGAAAACTTTATCGTTCTGGCGAAAGTGGATATGCTATTAACAAAGTGCCTTGTAGACTTAAAGAAGTGCAAGAACTTTTAAGAGATAGTGGACTTGGAAAGGGTGGGTATTCCATTATTGGACAAGGAAGAATTGATGAAATTTTAAGTGCGAAGCCTGAGGACAGAAGAGCGGTTTTTGAAGAGGCTGCTGGTATATCTAAACTAAAGAATAGAAAGCAAGAAGCTGAAAAAAAACTAAGCAATACACAAGAAAACTTAACAAGATTAAATGATATTTTACACGAACTTGAAATTCAACTTGGACCACTTGCCTCGCAAGCAGAAACTGCAAAAAAATATCTTGACCTAAGGGAGAAATTAAAACTTCTTGAAGTTAACAATTATATCTATCAATACGACACATCAAGTTCTCAAAAAGAGGCAATTAATAACAGGCTGAATGGAATAACAGAAGAAATTGAATTAAAGACAAGAGAGTTTGATGAAACTGTTGATGAATACAATGTAACAGCAAGGCAAATTGATGCAACAGATGATACAATTTCTGCACTTCGTGATGAATTGCTTGAACTTACCGTGGGTCTCGAAAAGCAAGCCGGAGAGACAAAGTTGTTGCAAGAAAAAATTGCAATGCTAAAATCAAGAAGAGATGAACTTTCATCAGTTATTGAAAGAGATGGCGAGATATATGCAAGGTCGAATGAGGCTTACGAAAGCGCAGGAAAAGAAAAGGAAGTCAAGGTTTTAATTCTTGATGAACTTGTTCAAAACATAGGTGAAATAACAGCAGAGCTTGAAAGCCTTGACAGTCGTATAAGCAGTAGCGAGAATAAGACTGAAGAAAACACTCAGAAGTTGGTAGAAAGTCTTGGAAAACTTGGTGATATAAAAGCACAAATATCAAGCCTTTTGGCTGAGATAAAATTGATTGAGGATAGGATAAAAGAGCAACAAACTGAGCGGGAAAATGTAGATGGTAAAGTTGCGGGTTGTCGTACATCAATAGATGAGTCCTGTGCAAACATTGAGGAGTTAACAAGAAAGAAATCGGAGACGCACGAAAGACAGCGGGCTGAAAAACAAGAGAACATCAAACTTGCATATAAACAAGCAGGGATTGAAGAAGATATAAAAGATATCATTGGTGAATATAGAAGTGCACAAAGTAAATTGCATTTGATGAAAGAAATGCAAAAAGAGAATGAGGGCTATGTTGCATCAGTAAGGAAATTATTACAAGATGCACAAAACAATAGTTCTATTGGTGGAAAATTTATAAATGTCGTTGCAAAACTTATGAATGTTCCAGAAGAGTATGAGACTGCAATAGATATGGCTCTTGGAAGTGCAGTACAAAATGTTGTTACACGAAATGAAGATGATGCAAAGGCTGTTATTCAATACCTAAAAGACAATAATATGGGGCGTGCGACATTTTTACCAATGACTAGTGTTAAACCAAGAAGAATTGCTGATGAGTATATGCACACAGTTGAAACTTTGCTTGGCGTTCGAGGAATTGCAAGTAAGTTAATTTCTTATGATGGTGAGTACGAAGATGTGTTTAATTCACTTCTTGGCTCAACAGTAATTGTAGAAAATATGGACTGTGCAGTATATCTTGCACAAATAACAAAATACTCATTTAAAATTGTAACGCTTGATGGTGATGTAATTAATCCTGCTGGTACAATAAGTGGTGGTAGTAAAAAAGTTCAAGCGGTTTCACTGATTGGAAGAGAGAGAGAAATTCAAGAGTTAGAGCAAAGACTTATTGAACTTGAAAACGAAAAACAAGGCAAGGAAAAAGAACTTGAACTAGTCAAAGTAGAGCAGGAAGAGTTCTCAAACAAAACCGCATCAATTGATGAAGAACTCAAAAATATTGAAATTGCCTATGCAAAAGAGGTTGAAATTCAAAGGGCTCTAAGTCAACAAGTTGAAGAACTTTCAAAAGAAAAAACAGAGATTGAACTATCTATTGAAAGTCTTTTAGAAAGCAAAAGGACACTTGAAGAAAGGCTTGATGCATTTCGCCAATATGAAGAGGATATAAATGGTGATGGGATTGATGAAAATTCAGTAAAAGATCCAGAAATATATCTTTTGAAGAAAAAAAGAAGTGATGTCAATAATGAATTGACAGAATTAAAAGTTAAAAAGGCAGGTGTTGAAAGTCAAATCATTTCAATTGAGGGAGATTTATTAAGACTCAGTGATGAACTTGAAAAATCGAACAAAGAAATCAGGTATAACAAGGTTGAACTTCAAAAGTGTTTAACGGATTTAACCGAGCTTGAAAGTGAGTTTTCAAGCGTTGTGGATAAAAAGGCTTATGATGATAATGTCTCTGCACTTCAATCAACTCGAGACAAACTTGCAAATTTTGATTTAACAAAGAAAGAGTTGTCTCAAAAGTTAACAACATTGTCTGATAAAAAACTTGTATTAAATAGTGAAATTCAAAGAGCAAACGACAGAAAATACAAAGAAGAGAATTTGCTTGTGAAAATTGATGCAGATATTGAGGCTATGCAAGAAAGAGTTTGGGAAGAATATGGTTTAACTTACGCAACTGCTCTTGAATATAAGGTTGAAAATCACGATATTTCAAGCGGTATGCAAGAAAGTGCAAAATTAAAGAAACAAATTCAAGGTCTCGGAAATGTTAATGTCAATGCGATTGAGATGCTTACAGATGTAACTACAAGATTTAATGATTTATCTGCACAAAGAGATGACCTAACAAATGCAGAAAATGACCTAACAAAAATAATTGCTGGCTTGACTTCCGAAATGGAAACAAAATTCAAAAGTGAATTTGATAAAATTAACACAAACTTCCAAGGAGTGTTTAAAGAACTATTTGGGGGTGGTAGGGCGGAACTTAAATTGTCGGATCCAGAAAATCCTCTTGAATGTGGTATTGAAATTGCGGCAGAGCCAACAGGTAAAAAACTGCAAAATATAACACTTTTATCTGGTGGGGAAAGAGCATTGACAGCAATTGCAATTTTGTTTGCAATCCTAAAATTAAAACCAATGCCATTCTGTGTCTTGGACGAAATTGAGGCGGCTCTTGATGATGCGAATGTAGAAAGATATGCAAAATATTTAAAGAGATTCTCGAATTATACACAATTCATAGTAATAACCCACAGAAAGCCAACAATGGAACTAGCAGATACATTGTATGGTGTAACTATGGAAGAGAGAGGTGTTTCTAAGGTTGTATCAGTGCAACTTTCAGAAGCGATTAAGAATTCTGCTAAAGAGAACTAATTATTTATGGAAGTAGCAAAGAATGGGAATATTTAGTAAATTATTTAATGGCTTAAAAAAGACAAAAACTGCGTTTAGTGAGAAACTTAAATATGTTTTTTCGAAAAATGAATTAGATGATGATTTTTTTGAAGAACTTGAATATGTTCTTGTGTCAAGTGATATTGATTCTGAAACGACAGAATCAATTATTGAGGAGATGAGGCAAAGAGCAAAAGAAAGGCTAACAAAAAACGCAGATGATGCAAAAGAAATATTAAAAGAGATACTAGTGGAAAAATTAGAGGAGAATGAACTGGAAGAATATTCCTATCCTTTGGTTATAATGGTAGTTGGTGTCAATGGGGTTGGTAAAACAACAACCATTGGAAAACTTGCAAATCATTTTGTAACAAATAACAAATCTGTTGTGATTGCGGCAGCGGACACATTTAGGGCTGCCGCAAGTGAACAACTCTCTGTATGGGCAGACAGGGCAAAGGTAAGAATTATTAAAAGCGAAGAGGGTACAGATGCGGCAGCAGTTGTATTTGATGCAATAAAAAGTGCAAAAGCAAAAGGTACAGATGTTTTAATAATTGATACTGCTGGCAGGCTTCACAACAAATCAAATCTAATAGAGGAATTGAAAAAGATTTCAAGAGTTGTAGACAGAGAGTACAGCGAGGCAGTTTATCATAAATTCTTAGTCCTTGATGGAACAACTGGTCAAAATGCATTTAATCAATTAGAGGCATTTGATGAGGCTGTTGATATAACAGATTTGGTTGTAACAAAACTTGATGGAACAAGTAAAGCGGGGTTTTTGGTTGGGCTTTCGGGAAACTATTCGATACCTATAAGATATGTAGGAGTTGGAGAGGGCATTGACGATTTGCTTGAATTTGATGCAAAAGAATTTGTTGATTCTATTATTTAAAAAACTATTAAAAAACTATTGACAAAATATAAAAAAAGCGTATAATACTCGTTGTAAAGTAAATTTACTTTACATATTGCAGGGGTGAGATATGGAACTCTCAGAGAAAATTAAAACAATTAGGTTACTAGATGTTTATGAAAACTTATTGACACAAAAACAAAGAGAGACTCTTGAGGGTTATTTAGTTTACGACATAACCTTGTCGGAACTAGCAACTCTCCACCAATCATCAAGGCAAGCAATTTTTGATACAATTCAAAAAACCACAAAAGCACTTTTTGAGTTTGAAGAAAAACTTGGAATACTTGAAAAGAGGGCGCAAATTACAAGTCTATTAGATGACTTGGATTGTACAGACAACAAAACGAATAGTATATGCATTAAAATTAAAGACTTGTTAAACTAGGAGCGAAAAATGGCTTTATTCGAAAGTTTAAATGAAAAACTCAATCACATCTTTTCGAAGTTGACTCACAGGGGAAAACTTACTGAATTAGAGATAAAAAACGCAATGAGAGAAATCAGAATTGCTTTGCTTGAAGCAGATGTAAATTATAAAGTTGCGAAAGATTTTATAAACTCTGTTACAGAAAAGGCCATTGGTGAAAAAATTCTTGAAAGTTTATCTCCGGCTCAACAAGTTATCAAAATTGTGAGAGATGAACTTACAGAACTTATGGGTGGAACAAATGCAAAACTTGCAGTAAGTTCTATGCCACCAACAGTTATTATGATGTGTGGACTTCAAGGTGCCGGTAAAACCTCAATGTGTGGTAAACTTGGTTTGCATTTAAAAAAGCAAGGCAAAAAGCCATTACTTGTTGCTTGTGATATTTATAGGCCAGCAGCAATTGACCAATTAAAAATTGTTGCAAAAAGTGCGGGCGTTGATTTCTACGAACAGGGAACAATCAATCCTGCAAAAATTGCAGTTGATGCAATTGCATATGCAAGAAAGAATTCTCTTGATACCGTAATTATTGATACAGCGGGCAGACTTCAAATAGATGAAAAATTGATGGAAGAGCTTGCAGAAATCAAAGAGGTAGTGAAACCAACAGAAATTCTTTTGACAGTTGATGCAATGGTTGGTCAGCAATCTGCAGATGTCGCACAAGTTTTCAATGAGAAACTTGATATAACAGGTGTAATCCTAACCAAACTAGATGGCGATACCAGAGGTGGTGCGGCACTTAGCATAAAGGCTGTTACAGGTAAACCTATAAAATTCTGTGGTGTAGGTGAAAAGGTTGGAGATTTTGAACCATTCCACCCAGACAGAATGGCGACAAGAATTCTTGGTATGGGTGATGTCTTGACCCTAATTGAAAAGGTTGAACAAGCCGTAGATGAGAAAGAGTTAAAAGCAATGGAAGAGAAATTAAGAAAGAATTCTTTTACTCTTGCAGACTTTATGGTTCAATTCGAACAGATTCAAAAGATGGGAAATCTAACTGATTTAATTGGAATGATTCCGGGAATGGGGGCACAACTAAAAGGTCAACAAATTGATGAAAGTAGACTTAAAAAGTTTAAAGCAATGATTCAATCTATGACCCCGGAGGAGAGAGAAAATCCAGACTTAATCAAAGGTAGTCAAAAGAAAAGAATCGCAACAGGAAGTGCAACAACCATTCAAGATGTCAATATGCTTTTAAAGCAATATGAACAAACCAAACTAATGATGAAAAATATGAACAATGGCAAAATGTCAAAACTTATGGGAATGGCTGGAAATAGGTTTAAATTTAGATAAGGTATTACTAACAAAAGTTTAGATATACAAAATAAAAATGGAGGAATAAAACAATGGCAGTAAAAATGAGACTTACAAGACTTGGAGATAAGAAATCACCATTCTACAGAATAGTTGTTTCTGATTCAAGAAAGTCAAGAGATGGAGAATATGTTGACCAAATCGGAACATTTGACCCAATCTCTGGAGAGGGTGTTGTTAACATTGACAATGCAAAAGCAAGTGAATGGCTAGCAAAAGGTGCTCAACCAACAGACACTGTAAAGGCTTTATTAAAGAAGTCTGGTGTTATCACAGATAAGAAGAGCAAGTAATTACAAGAAGGTACGACAATGAAAGAATTTATTGAATTTTTAGCAAAGAAAGTTGTATCTAATCCAGAAAGTGTAGAAGTTACATTTAAGGAAGATGGAAAGTGTGAGGTTTATACAATTTTGGTTGAAGAGGACCAAATGGGAATGCTTGTTGGAAGAGGTGGAGCAACAGCAAATGCAATAAGAACATTATGCAGGGCTTTTGCAAAAGCAGAAAACAAGCATATAGTAATTAAAATTGAACACAAATAGTAAAAGTGAAGGTTTTAAACCTTCATTTTTATTTTCTCTTTAAATTTCTTTAAAATTTATATTATTTGTGATATAATGTAGAAAAA
>JAZNEY010000041.1:0-5431 GCA_045588795.1 Clostridia bacterium
TTATTTATTATATCATACATATTACATAATTAATAAACAAATATTTGTGAATTTTATTATTTGTTATAAATAAAAGGCATATTGATTTATCTCAATATGCCTACCTGTCTTTTTATTAATATCCTCTTAATTTCACATCTTTGATTGTTTTGGATAGTATATCTTTATAATGTTCTGCTGTCTGCACTGAAATTTCATTTAAACCTCTTGTAATACACCCATCACTATCAACATACTTTTGAAGATATAATCGTCTTGCACCATTTAACTCTTCTGCAAGTTGTTTAATATTCTCTTCCTTGTGATATTCTTTTACAAGCGTTGTCCTAAACTCATAATCTAACAGCCCTAATTTTAGGATATTTATGCTCTCTTTAATCTTCAGAGTGTCTATTTTAACACCGCCAATTATTGGATAATAATCATCAATATTGTTTTTAATATCCATCGCAACGTAATCAAGGAGTTTGCAATCTATAAGTTTTTTCAAAATCTCCGGATTTGTTCCGTTTGTGTCTAGTTTTACCTTAAAACCCATTGTTTTTAATTTTTGAATAAATTCAAACAAATCACTTTGAAGAGTCGGCTCTCCACCGCTTACACAAACAGCATCAAGCATTCCCTTTCTCTTATTCAAAAATTCAAAAATCTCTGCCTCGCCAATTTCATTGTATTCTTTGTTTACAATTCCAGAATTATGACAAAATGGACATCTAAAATTACAACCACCAGTAAATAAAACTGCACAAACTTGTCCCGGGTAATCAACTAGAGACATCTTTTCAATTCCAAGAATTTTCATATATCACCTTATAATGTGTTAATATAATTTACTGCTTGCGTTGCTGAAATTGCTCCATCTCCAACTGCGGTTGCAACCTGCCTAACAGATTTTACTCTGCAATCACCAGCAACAAATACTCCATCAGTTTTAGTATTGCAATTTTCACCAGCAACAATATAACCAAACTTGTCTAATTCAACAATGTTTTCAAACATTTTATTGTTTGGTACTTGACCAATTGCCACAAACAGTGCATTTGTTTTGACTATTGTTTTGTTTTTGTTGTTATCTGTAAACTCAACAGCCTCTAACTTTTCTTCTCCAACAAGACCAGTAGCTAGCGTATTTGGTATAATTTCGATTTTTTCGTGTGCCCTTATAGCCTTTTCAAGAGCATATTCCCCGAAAAACTTATCAAACATTGTAAACATTTTTACCTTACTACAATAATCCGCTAGCATTAGTGCATATTGCATAGCACTGTTACCATCTCCTACAAGGCAAACCTCTTGTCCTGCATAAAATGGACCATCACAAATAGCACAATAAAACACACCTTTTCCTATAAGGTTTTCCTCATTTTCAAGTTTTAGTTTTCTGTGAGTTACACCAGTTGCAATTATTACACTTTTAGACTCATATGTATTGTAATTGGTCTTAACTATAAATATGCCATCTATCTTTTCAACACTTTCCACTTCTTCAAGTTCAAAAACAACGCCAAGGTCTGTAATTTGTTCGAACAAGTCATCACAAAGTTCACTCCCGGAAATTGACTTTCTTGTTGGATAGTTTTCAACCTTTGGAGACTTTGCAATCTGTCCACCATAACTTTCTTTATCAATGATTAATACTGACTTGTTACTTCTTAGAGCATATAGGGCTGCAGTCATTCCTGCAACCCCACTGCCTATGATTGTTATATCATACATATTTTATTTTAATCCTTCCAAATATTTTTTGATTTCTGAGGCATTTTCATATTTTTCAAAGCCATTTTTTGTTGGAATCAACAATGTTGGAGCATTAGTTACGCCAAGATTGATGCAGGTTTCTTTTTCCTTTGTTGCATCAACCATATCGTATTCTAGTTCAGCATTCTTTAATAGCATTTTTGCCATTTTACAGTTTGGACAAGTTGGGGTTGTAAATAGCATTGGCTTTTCTATTTTTGTTACAACTTCTTCCTTGCATTCACACTTTTTACAATTCTTTTGAATACCTGAGTTTTCTGTAAATTTAGAGTTTTTAACATCATAAGTTTTTCTTTCTTTGAACTCTTGACTCTTTCCATCGTTCCAGTTGTTAACTGGTCTGTAATATCCTGTAATTCTGCTGTAAACTTCAGTCTTTGCCCCGCAATGTGGACATTCTTTAACTTCACCAGCAAGATATCCGTGAGTTGTACAAACTGAATATGTAGGACTCATTGTGTAGTATGGCAATTTGTAGTTCTCGGCTATTTTTCTAACCAAGTTCATTGTTGATTTCCAGTCGTCCATTTTTTGACCTAAGAATGTGTGGAACACTGTTCCTGATGTATAAAGCGTTTGAAGTTCATCTTGAATATCAAGTGCTTTAAATAAATCATCTGTGAAACTAACTGGTAAGTGACTTGAATTTGTGTAATATGGAACATTGTCATCTTGTGATGCTGTTATGATTTCAGGCCATCTTTCTCTGTCGTGCTTCGCAAGTCTAAATGATGTTGATTCTGCAGGTGTTGCCTCTAAGTTGTATAAATCTCCATATTCTTCTTGGTAATGAGAAAGTCTGTCCCTCATAAAGTTTAATGTTTTCTTCGTAAATTCTTGTGCAAGTTCGTGTGTTAGGTCTTGCGCAATCCAATCTGCATTTAAACAAGCCTCATTCATACCAACTAAGCCGATTGTTGAAAAGTGATTGTTAAATGTTCCAAGATATCTTTTTGTGTATGGATATAATCCATTTTCAAGCAGTTTTGTAATGGTTTCTCTCTTAATTTTCAAACTTCTTGCAGCAATATCCATAATTTTTTGAAGTCTTTCAAAGAACTCTTCTTCGGTCTTTGCAAGATATGCAATTCTTGGCATATTGATTGTTACAACACCAACACTACCTGTGCTTTCACCTGAGCCAAAATATCCACCTGATTTTCTGCGAAGTTCTCTTAAATCAAGTCTAAGTCTGCAACACATACTTCTTACATCATTTGGCTCCATATCGCTGTTGATATAGTTTGAGAAATATGGAGTTCCATATTTTGTGGTCATTTCAAATAACAATTTGTTGTTTTCTGTTTCTGACCAATCAAAATCTTTTGTGATTGAGTATGTTGGAATTGGATATTGGAAACCTCTGCCATTTGCATCACCCTCAATCATTAGTTCGATAAATGCTTTGTTAACCATAGCCATTTCTTTCACGCAATCTTTATACTTGAAGTCTTGCTCAACTCCACCAACAATAGCATTTAATTCTGCCAAATCATTTGGAACAACCCAG
This sequence comes from Clostridia bacterium, assembly GCA_045588795.1. Classification (GTDB taxonomy): domain Bacteria; phylum Bacillota; class Clostridia; order Christensenellales; family UBA1242; genus UMGS1908. The sequence goes on from JAZNEY010000041.1 coordinate 3,269, forward strand.
TCAAGAGTAATATTTGTGAAAGGTGCTTGCGTTCCCCATCTTGATGGAGTATTTACACCATAAATAAACGATTGAATACATTGTTTTACTTCTTTATAAGAAAGATTATCTTTCTTTACAAATGGCGCAAGATATGTGTCAAATGATGAAAATGCTTGTGCACCCGCCCATTCATTTTGCATTATTCCAAGGAAGTTAACCATTTGATTACAAAGTGTACTTAAATGGCTTGCTGGTGCACTTGTTATTTTTCCAACAACTCCGCCAAGTCCCTCTTTAATCAGTTGCTTTAATGACCAACCTGCACAATAACCTGTAAGCATTGAAAGGTCATGAATATGAATGTCTGCATTTTTGTGTGCATCTCCAATTTCCTTGTCGTAAACATCACTTAACCAATAGTTTGCGGTAATTGCACCAGAGTTTGATAAAATTAAACCACCAACCGAATATGTAACCGTTGAGTTCTCTTTAACTCTCCAATCTGCAAGTTTTAGATATTTATTTACTGTTTCCTTATAATCTAGGAATGTATCATTTATTTTTCTTATCTTTTCTCTGTCTCTTCTGTACAAGATATATGCCTTTGCAACATCTTCGTAACCATTTTTCATAAGTACAGATTCGACCATATCTTGAATGTCTTCAACTGTTGGAATAGAGTTTTCAAATTTTTCAAGTAAGTATAACTCTGTAATTCTTGCCATTTTCTTACAATCTTTGATTTCTCCATCACCAATTGCCATCATAGCCTTAGCAATAGCATTCTCAATTTTAGAGATGTCATAGTCAGCAAGTTTCCCATCTCTTTTTCTGATTTTTGTAATCATAATCCCCTCCTTAGTATCCGGTTTTTTTATGCCGAGATTTTGTTTTTTTGTTTTTACAATTGTCAGTTTAACACAATATATTGTGGTTGTAAACACAAATTAACACAATATATTGTTTTTTGGGCACTGTGCACACAATTTTGGCATTTTCAAAAAACTGTGATTTTTTAGTTGCTTTTTGAATTAAAACCTGCTTGTCGTTTTCAATATTTAGGAGACAAAAAAAGACTACGGTTTGAATTACCGTAGTCTTTGTTATACAAAAATAATTATCTCTTGCTGAATTGTGGAGCCTTTCTCGCTTTTTTAAGACCATATTTCTTTCTTTCTTTCATTCTTGGGTCTCTTGTTAGGAATCCCGCTTTCTTGATTTCTGGTTTTAATTTCTCATCATAAATAACCATTGCTCTTGAAAGACCATGACGGATAGCACCTGCTTGGCCAGTATATCCACCACCATATACGTTAACATAAACATCAAACTTGTTTTGAGTTTCTGTTAATACTAATGGTTGACGAACGATTATCTTTAATGTTTCTAAATCAAAATATTCATCAATAGTTTTGCCATTGATAACAATCTTTCCACTGCCATCTGGAATCAATCTAACTCTTGCAATAGATTTTTTTCTTCTTCCAGTTCCCCAGATTTGATTTTTCTTACTATTTGCTGTTTTCTTTGCCATTTCGATTTACCCTCTCTCCTTACTTAACGATTTGCTTAACTTCTGGAAGTTGTGCTTGATGTTCGTGCTTGTCATCACGATAAACTTTTAGTTTCTTTATCATCTTTCTGCCAAGGCTGTTCTTTGGAAGCATTCCCTTTACCGCTTCACGAACTGCAAAATCACTTTTTTCTTTCATAATTTTGTCGTAGCCAATTTCCTTTAAACCGCCAACATATCCAGTATGATAACGATAGAACTTTTGTTCCATCTTCTTTCCTGTTAATACAACCTTATCTGTGTTGATTACAATAACATAATCCCCACAATCTACATTTGGAGTAAATTCAGGCTTGTTTTTTCCACGAAGAATTGTAGCAACTTGGCTTGCAAGACGACCAAGGGCAACACCTTCCGCATCAACTATGTACCACTTTCTTTGTACTTCTTGTGGCTTTTGCATTGTAGTTTTCATAATAATTACTTCCTTTTCTCTTTTCAAACAAAATAAAAAAGCTATTCGCTTAAAAACCGTTTACAGTTTTAATAACTTTGCTGTCATATTTTAATATATTTATCGATAGTTGTCAAGAGTTTTACGAAAAAAGTCTTAAATTTTTATAGGAAATATTTATATTTTCATACATATATGATTTTTCAAGCTCAAA
>JAZNEY010000042.1:0-13599 GCA_045588795.1 Clostridia bacterium
AATAGACACACATATATGTTTCTTATTGATTTTATTATTATATCATAACAAAAGGTGAGGTTTTTAAAGACTATGGCGGAAAAAAAAGATTTAGGTAGCACCATAACCAAGTTATTAATTCTACTTGCAGTTGGCATTCCAACTTGTTACATTATAGCAATATTATTGCAGATGTTCTTATTTGACAGGTCTGTCGGCGGTGGCGATATAACATCTCTATTGACTTATATCGGCAGTGAAGAAGTAAACCAACTATTTATATTGGTTGTTGGTATTGCATTTATCTTTCTACTTATTTACTTTACTTCCGACAAAAAGAAAGATGATGGTTTCAAGGGCGAAAAAGACCTTGAAAATGTGCATTGGCTTGAGGGTAAAGAACTTGACAAAGCATATAAAAATTGTTATTGGAGCGAACTAAAAAACTTTTCTCACGAGGGAATTGCTTTTAAATCAATATATAAAAAGGGCGATATGAAAATTCACTTCACCCCAAACTACCACGCATTGATTGTTGGTACGACTGGTGTTGGTAAAGGTACTTGTTTCGTTGAGCCAAACATACAAATTTTGTCGCAATTAAAGAACAAACCATCATTATTTATAACCGACCCAAAGGGCGAACTTTTTGCTCACCACAGTGCAAAACTTAAAAGAGATGGTTACAGGGTTTTAGTACTTGACCTTATGAATCCATATAATTCGCTAAGATGGAACCCACTTGAATCAATTTACGAAAATTATCAAAGAGCTCTTCATATGGAAGAGGAGATTTTAAAACACACCAGTGATGATGTAAATCAATATGATTTAATTAAAGTTGGCGACATTAGAAACGAAGAATGGTACGAGTTTGACGGCAAAGCGTTTGCCACTCTGCGTGATGCATTTTTGGAAGTTGAAGTTGAAAAAACAAAAACAAAAGATGAATGTATGGACGATATAAATGATATAGCCTCAGCGATTTGCCCAATCACCGACCCAAAGAATGCGACTTGGGAGCAAGGTGCAAGAGACTATATGGTCGCAGTTTTAATAGCAATGCTAGAGGACAGCGAAAACCCACAACTTGGAATGACAAAAGAAAGATTTAACTTCTACAATATGTACAAAATTGCAATGAATAAAGACAATGATTTTGAGGACGCAAAGGATTATTTCTCTGGCAGAAGTCCACTATCAAAAACTGTGCAACTTTGTACTCATATAGTTTACTCAAATGCAAAACAGACAAGAGACTCATATATGTCTACCCTATCCCAAAAACTTGCACTATTTGCAGATAACGGAATTTGTTATTTAACCGGAACAAACGAAATTGACTTTTCGACATTTGATGATGGACCAACCGCATTTTTCATCAAAATCCCTGATGAAAAACAAACAAGATATGGCCTTGCAACAGTTTGTATCACTCAAAGCTATAAAGCATTCGTTAAAAAAGCCCGTGATAACGAAGTTATAAGCAAAGATAAATCAAAGGCTCGCAACGCTTCATTAAAAAGACCAGTATTTTATATTATGGATGAGTTTGCGAATATGCCACAAGTTGCAAACCTTGATAAGATTATCACGGTTGCCCGTTCAAGAAAAATATTCTTAAATATGATTATTCAAAGTTATGCTCAGCTTGAAAATGTTTACGGAAAGGCAACTGCTTCAATCGTTATGGATAACTGCAACTCAAAATTATTCCTTGGAACCCCATCACAAGAAACCCGTGAAACATTCAGTAAAGAACTTGGTAATTATCAAATTAAAGTTAGTAGCAAATCAAAAAGTGAGGGCGGAGATAAAAAAGATGGTGGAACAAGTTCAAGCACCCAACTTCAAAGCCGACCACTTATGTTCCCATCTGACCTAGACAAATTGAAAGAGGGAAATATTATTGTTAAGATTTTTGGGAACTTCCCAATCAACTCAACAATGACACAATACTGGAAATGCCCAGATATTTACAAAATTGGACAGATGGATATGCCATATATTCCGGGCAGGAGACTTAACGAGCAAGAAGTATTCTATGATATAAAAGAAAGAAACAGAAAAATTTTAAATGACTCAAAGTGGTCATACTAAGAAAACAGCAAATCAACAACAGACACAAGTCGAGAAAAACTTGTGTCTGTTTGTTTTTGCATACTTTTTTTATATTTTAATAACAATTGATAAAATTTTTCAAATTTCCACCCCAACACACCTCCACTATGCAAGTCAATAATGAATAAATTTTTATGAAAATATTTAGTATATATTTTAACTTTTTTTCAAATTCGCCCATAATTGTTTGCCAAAGGTTAAAATAATTAATATAATTATACACATAATAAAATAAATATATCCTTAAAGTAGTATGCAGATTTTAGGGAAATGGAGTTAAGTTTCTAATGAAAAAAAAGATTATCTCATTAATTATTCTATTATTTATGTCAGTTTCAGCGCTTTCTGTTGGAACAATTCTTTCTGTAAATAAAGGTAATTTAGCTGAAGAAAAGCAGTCTAATCAAATTGAATCAACAGCACTTGCGTCAGAAACGCCAGAAATTGAAGAACTTGAAGTTATTGGTGATGCAAACTATGTAAGATTTAAAAAATTGTTTGGAAGTGCAACCAGCGAAAGTCAGCAATATTCAGGACTTTCATCATATCTTGAAATTACATTTGATGCACTTTCGGGAAGCGGAGCCACCAACTTTAAAATAAATCGTGCTCGTGGAACTCTTACATTTAATGTAGCAAAAGATGAAATTGGCAACACCATAAAGACATCTACAAGTGGAACATACTACTTCACTTGTGAGGGAACATATATTGTAAGTTACAAAATCGGTGAAACATCTTACAGTTCTCAATGTTATTTTTCTCCAGAAATCAACCTCCCTGTTCTACAAGGAACTGGCTCTCGCCAAGAACTAAAGAAAATCCAATACATTGATGACAAATATTATATGATTGGTGATGGTCTAAGCACTATCTCCCAAAAAATATGCTATAACTCCGACCTATACAATATACATATAAATAACAGAACAGAAATGGTTGAGGGCGTTGAAGTAAACAAATACGAGACCCCATCAGAAACAAATATTTATGTATTAACTATTCCAGCAAACAGTTACGGAACATTAACACTAACCTTTGACTCTAAAAATGGTTATGTAAAAAGAACAATTGAAATTGTCGTTGTAAACCCAGCATATGAAAAATCATTCATTTTATATGATGAAAATGGAAAACCAACCACAAAAGATTTTAATGATTACAAGTTCGGAACAGACACAAAAACACAAAGTGACTATTATGTATTCAACAGCAAAGCAACATTAAATTTATCTCCAAGCAGAAACCTTGTTGATACAAACGGCGCAAGATATTATCAACTTGTACAAGCTGGAACCGAGCCAACCGACGAAGAATTGCAACTTGCAGAGAACAACCTAAACAAGGTTAGAACTGAATGTGTTAAACTATTAAACCTTTATTCAACAGAGACTGAAAGAAATTCAAGCAACACATCAAGTTCTGTTCACAGCAGAATATTAATTGACACACCAAACGGACCAACTTGGTCAAAAGATTTTGAGCCAAAAGACCACTCAATGTTTGAAGTGTCCACTGCCCTATCCTTTTCGGAAAAGACCTCATTAAATGAATCAATTGTAAATTTCAAAATAATAACAAAAGTTCCAACAACTGATTCGAAATATGATTTTGCAGTATACCTAACAGGCTCAAACACCACTGATGAGGCTCTAAACTACATCAATACTTGCCTGTATGGTTATTTATTTGATGGAGCAACAATCCACACACAAAACGCAAACACAATTGTAAGGTCAACCTCTGGGAAAAAATACAACTATTTTGTTAACGGAACAGAGGACACAATGATTAGCGATATTATCAATGTAATCAAAGACACCGCAACAGGTATAAATGATTACAACATCAGAATCAGAACGACCAACCAAACACTTACCAATGATACAGCATTCGAAGAATTTTATTGCTTCAATTTCACGGTCAAATATTACAATAATTATTCATTCTTCTATTACTGCTTAACTGATTATGCTTCAATTTTGAATAGCAAAGCATATATCAACAACCCTATTCAAAGCCCAGTTGTAAAACCACTTGCCAACCAAACATTAAATATTGGCGGTTCAAATGCAACACTTGACTATGACAGTCAATGTATACCGGTTTATATGCAACTTACATACAACGGAAATGTTTACGAAAACTTCTATGATTTAAAATCTGGAGATGAAGTTTCATTCACAGAATATGGAAATTATGTATTAGAATTATACACTTTCCCAACATATGAATTTTGTAAAAACTTCGTCAACTATTGGACAGAGTCAATATCTCTTTCGAAATATTATACAAGAATTGAATTTGTAATTGATGGCCCAAACATCACAGTAACAAGCACAGATGGAAGTGGCAACCCAATGGTTGTAACAAATAATATGTATGTAAACGGCGGTATTTCATTTGAAGTAATGCTACGCGAAGAACTCGGTGAAACATTTGAAGTATATAAAAACAATGAGTTATATTACTCAAACAATATATCAACTTATGATATGGATGCTCACCCACTAACAATTGGCAGAAATAATATTGCCACATGGAAAATAGTTGTTCTTGATGCGAACAGAAATGTATTAAGGTCGACAACCTTTATGTTGACAGACACTACCTACCAAGGCATTTCAATCAATCACCACGCAGATTATGAGGACCTCACAATTTACAAAAAAGACAACTCAACTGGTGGATATCTTCCACTTGAAAAAGCAATATGTTATCACATAACTGATGCCGGTGCATACAGAATAAAAGTTACAAATGGAGAAAAAATTTATTTCAATGTAAAAGATATTACTGGAGTAACAAATGTACGCTCAGCATCACTATTCATAACCAATTATGTAAATTTTGATGTTGTAGACCCATTCTTTCAAATAGAATTTGCAACAGGTGGTCCTGGTGAAAGCATTACCGAAAAGGTTGAAATGTCAACCGTCAATGGTGTCGGTATAAAACTTGTTGAAATTTACAAAGATGGCGAAAAAATTGCAGAACATAATCCATCTGAGTCTGGCGGTCTTGCAGGGCTACTTGGAAGTTCTACCTCATTTTCAGACACCGGAATCTACACATTTAGAATCATTGACCAATTCGGAAACCAATATGATGTTCAAATTCAAAAATTCTACAAAGCCAATGTTGCACTTATCTTATTATTAATAATTACAGCATTTGGACTTGTATTCTTGGTTTACTTCATATTCAGGTCTAAAAGAGGTCTTAAAGTTAAATAATCAAACAAAAAAAAGTCTTAACAGTTTTGTTAAGGCTTTTTATTTTAGAAGAACACTATTTAAAGCGCTTGCAATCACGCGTGAAGAAAAATCAACAATTGCATCAACTTCTTTTGGAGCTAAGATCACCCCTCTCAAGCCCTCTTCACTTCCAATGAATTGATAGGCATGTGCCTGACATTTTTCTTTTAATTTCATAAGGGAAACCAATTCAAACAAATATGATTTAAAATGGACAACAATTGGGACACCGACAGCGATAACAGGCACGCCAAGTGTTGACTTAGATAGTTCAAAAGGACTGTGTTTACCACTTCCAGAGCCAGGAGAAATTCCCCCAGTTGATATTTGAAAAGACCGCCCAATCCGGTTAAAGTTACGGCTTGCAAGACTATCAATGACAACAACAAGGTCAGGACTAACAAGAGATATTGCAAGTTTTACAAGTTCGTTGCTTTCAATCCCAGTATTTCCACAAACATTTGGACTAATTTTAGAAACTTTTCTTTTATAATTAGATGGTGGGTCGAGCCTAGAAATGACAGCGGGACCAAGTGAATCGCTGACAAGGTTATCATTCCCGACACCAACAAAAAGTATATTATTTTTGTTTTTGAATAGTTTTTCAAAGTCTAAAACAAGTCCATCAATGAGTTCTTTCGAGAACGAAAACTCATCTTTTAGTTCATAAGTAATATACTCCCCCTCAGGCTTCCCGAACTCATTATCAGCCTGTAAATGAACTGATGTTTTAGTAAAATTTTTATTTTTGTCGCTTACCGAGACCCTGCTGTCGAGATTTAAAAAGGAGGCATTTTCGCTATCGAAATAATCAATAACAAGGTCTGAACTATATATATTATTTTTCATATATATAATTATTTCAAATAACACATAAAATAAAACAAAAAATTTTTAAAAACACTTGCAATAAAGAAACATATGTGGTAAAATTCCTATGTATTAAAGAAAGGAGCAAATGAAAATGGCAAACATTAAATCAGCAGAGAAGAGAATTGATGTAATTGAAAGAAACACTGCCAGAAACAAAAGCAACAAGTCTCGTATGAAGACACAAATCAAGAAGTATACTCAAGCAATTGAGGCTCATGATGTTGCAAAGGCAGAAGAATTACTTCCAAAGACTTTTGAAGTTATTGACAAAACCGTTTCTAAGGGTGCTATTCACAAAAACCAAGCAAACCGCAGAAAAGGAATTCTTGCAAGCGAACTTGACAACTTAAAGAAAGAATCAAAGTAAGTTTTTGAAAGTGGTTTAAAATATATAAATGAAAAAGCGAGTCAAACGACTCGCTATTTTTTGTTTGTTAAAAATTGTTAAACTTTTCTAATCATAAGGATTTTGCAGATTGCATAAGTTACAGAATTTTGTATTGGTGCCCTGCCCGCTTTTATATCAAATTCAAGACTTGATAGTTGGTCGGTAACCTTTTTAAGTTCTTTTGGAGTAAACTTAGAGGCTTGAATTCTGCTCATCTTAATTGAGTAAGGCTTAACTTTAAATATTGCACCAAGTTCCTCATCACTCTTTTTAGAAAGCACTATATAGAGGAGTTTTCTAAAACTTTGATAAAGATATTGAATAATTCCAATTGGGTATTTTTCGTGTGCTAAAATGGTTTGAGTTATATTAAAAACCTTGTCAGAATCTCCCTTTGAAATGGCATCTGTGAGTTCATAAATTTGATATTCTTTGTCTGGAACGACATATTTTTCTACCAAATCCATTCCAATAACATCATCACCCATAGTCATAAGTTTATCAAGTTCTGTACTAATTCTTGCAAGGCTTTGATTTGAATATTCGATTAAAAGAGCAACCGCCCCCTCTTCGATATTTAGCCCGCCTTTATTAACTCTATTTACAATCCACTTTTTAAGGGTTGCCTCATCTAGTTTATTACAGTCAACAACCACCGAAATATTTTTCATTTTCCGAGAGAACTCGTTTAAAGTGCTTGAAAGGAATACGAAAATAGTAGATTCCGCCCCACCGCCTTTAATAAACTTTTCGAATTTCTGATAGTCTGCCACCTTTAAAGACGTATCCCAAACGACCACAAGCCTTTTATCATCACCAAAAGGAAGTGCTGACGCAGAAGCTATAATGTCATCAAGTGTATACTTCGCCTCATTATTAAAGACCGTTTTATTCATATCAGAAAACTTTAGGTCAACTTTCTTTTCAATAAGTTCAAGAGCATTAATTAAAACAAATCTATCATCACCCTCAAGACTATAAATCCCAGCAACCGAGTCTTTTAAAGATGATTTCAACTCAACGAATTTCATACAAACCCTCCATCAATTTCACTTTCCAAAACATCATATACTTCACTTACCACTGTCATTCCAATAATGCAAGCCACAATTCCAACAATAACTGCCTTTTGTTTTCTAGATAGAAATACATAATCACTTAGAATAAATATTGCAATCAAACCAAGCACTACGCCGACAATATTTGTTGAAAACAATACAGACACACCTTTCATATTTGCAATCGAGCCGGCAATTATGTTTACAAGATTGAACACAAAATTTGGAACTATGAGAGCAAAATCCAAAACTGGAATTATTGACACAATCATCACAAACACAAACAGCAAACTAAATGAAATACTTACAATAGGTATTATAATGAAATTAGTAAAAATTGCAAGTATTGAGCAAGAATTAAAATAATATGCAATAATCAAACTTGAGCCAATAAAAGTTGAGCAACAAACTGATAAACTTCCAGCAAGTTTCTGAGGCAAATATATTTTGAAAAATCTTAAAATTGGAGGCGACAAAGTAAAGAGCGAGAACACCACCGCAAAACTCAACTCAAACCCAACATCAAACAAGTCAAACGGATTAAAAAGTAATATGATTGTTCCAGCAAGCCCAAGCCCCGAAAGCCCATCATAAAGTTTTCCTCTTGCCCGTGCATAGTAAATAACAGTTGTCATTAAAACCGCTCTTACAGCAGATATTGCAAAATCGCACAAATAAAGATAAAGGGCAATAAAAATAGTTGTAATTAAAAGTGAAATATAATACTTGCCTTTAACAAATTTTTTGATAAAACAATAAACAACAGAAACAACCAGTCCAATGTGCAAGCCTGACACCGCAAGAATATGAGCAAGACCTGTAACAGAGTAAACATTTCTCATATCATCATCAAGCCTATCTTTATCACCAAACAGCATTGCATATTCAAGTTCAGCAACCAGCACAACTGAGTTTGTTTCAATCAATTTCTCGTGAACCACTCGTTTAAATCTGTCTTTCAGTTTTGATGATTTATCAAACTCGGGCTTAACAGATGAATTTTTGTAGGCAACAATCGTTTGGTCATCAGCAATAATTTTACTATTCACATCTCTGACATAAATATTTGCCTTTAACTTTACAAAGTCGCCACGAACAATATTTTCATCTACGCCATCAAACATATAAACCTTGCAAGAGCCATTCGAGGTTTCATCAATTCCCTCAATGTAAATATTTTTCAAATATATGACATTTTCATTATAATTTACTTTTGAGATTTCGCCAGTTATTGTATAACTACCATTTTCAATCTTTTCAAAATCTCGACCAAGATGCGAAGATTTTATAATAGTCGAGCAAACCGCCATAATAAACACGAGAGTTACCAAGCAGACATACAAAATGACCTTTGCGAACTTTCTTCCCAAAACAAATCCTAAAACAAAAATGTTGCTTGCCACTACCAAAAGTACTATTGGAAACAATATTTGCAAGTTGTCAAAACATAATGTTGCTCTTGCAAAAACGACACCCAAAATACTCACAATAAAAGAAACAAAGGCAAGCCTAAAATTCAAAAGTTTCTTCATATTTTTCCAAAAAATTTAAATAAATCTCTTGCATATTATAACTCAATGTGTTATACTTGTCAAAGTAAAAACGAATATGCCATCATCGTCTAACGGTTAGGACGCTAGCCTCTCACGCTGGAAATTGGAGTTCGATTCTCCATGGTGGTACCAAACAAAAAGACCAAACGAAATGTTTGGTCTTATTTTTTACATCCATTTTTGTCTTTTTTCACGCTCACTTCTGCGTAGCCTATTTTCTCTTGCTCTTGGTCCACTCAAAATATCACCAATTAAAATTTCCTTTCCAGCCTCCGTTCCTCCCATAGCCTCAAAATTCGAGCCAAAAACCTGCTCAAACCTCTCATTAAGAGATTTTACTTCAACTGGATTTCCGCCAAACTTCGCTTGGTCTGACATATTAAATGATGGACTACTGTTAAAATAATCGGTACTATTTTTCTGTGAAAATTTTTGTTTTGGTGCCTTTGAGCCCGCACTACTTTCGCCAAAATCAGGCATATCAAATCCATCAAGCCCAGATAGAATATCCTCAGGCTTTGTTGATGATGTTCCATTCAAAATTGCATCAAAATCAATATCAGCAAACGGGTCATCTTTTGATTGAGAAAGGTCATCAGCCGGAAAACTCTTTGATGACATTGGGCTATCAAAATCAGGAAGTCCAAAATCATATGGCTTTGATGGTTGTTCTTTTGCCTTTGGCAAAGATTTTGCTGTCATTGCCTTTTTTTCTTCATCTGTTAAAAGGTTACTGGTTGATGGAACTTCAATATTGTTTTTAAGGAAATCTTCTTTTGTGATTTTTGTAACCGTTCCACCGCCACCCTCTTTTTTAACAGGCGAAGAAGTTTTTGCATCAAGTTCCTTTTTTATATCTTCTTTAAGTTTTTCTTTTTTTGCAACATCAGATATTTTTACAACAGAATTTTTCTCTTTCTTTTCTTTTTTTTCTTTGGGTAAGACTTCTTCATATTTCTCTTCGTTAGACTTCTTAGCTTTTACTTTGTGTTCCTTTTTAAAAAGTTTCACACCATTTGCTGATAAGAAGAAATATATAACGACCAAAGCCACCCCAAGCACTATAACTATTGTCATTTTTAAATTGCTCCTTTAACTAAAAATTAAATGGGTTTTTCTTTGGTCTTGGTCTTGGAATAGGTTTTCTTCCCGCACCATCTCCGCCATCATCATCACTAGTATTATTCTTCCCGCTAAGCATATTTCTAAGATTTGTATCTGCTTCAAGGTTTTTAATATCGTAATAATCCATAGGCGTAATTTTGCCCTCTTTTAAAGCATTTGCTAGTGCCTTTGGAACTTCTGCTTCTGCCTCAATTGCTCTGATTTTCGCTTCTTGAATTTTGGCTTTATTCTGTTGTTCAAGAACAACCGCTTCAAGTCTTTTTTCTTCGATTCTAGATTGATTGGCCTTTTTATCAATTTCAGCCTGTTCAAGTTGCAATTGCACGGCAATATTTTTACCAATAGAAATATCAAAAATATCTATTGATAATATTTGATAGGCTGTTTCATAGTCAAGCCCCTTTTCCATAATAACATTTGAAATAACATCTGGATTTTCAAGTACTGCTGTATGATTAACAGAAGAGCCGATTGTTGATGCTAAACATTCAGCAACACGAGTAATAATAGTCCCCTCATCAGCACCACCCAAAACTCTTCCCATATTTGCTTTAACGGTAATACTTGCCTTTGCTTTAAGTTCAATACCATCTTTACTAATGCTTGTTACAAGAGGTGTTTCAACAACCTTTGGAACGATACAAGACTGCACAATTTCGTGAACATCTTTTCCGGCAAGGTCAATAGCCTTTGCGACCTGCAAAGGAAGTTTAATGCCTGCACTTTTAGCAGAAATCATAGCCTTAATAACTTTATCAATATCACCACCTGCTAAAACGTGTGTTTCAAGGTCCTCAATTTTAAGGTCGATATCGGCTTTACGACTTGTAATGTAAGCGATAACTACATTATTGAGGTTAACCTTTCTAAGTTTCATAGCAAGCAATTTATTAAGTGGAATATATGCATCAGAAATGATTGCTCTCCACCAGATTTTAATTGGGTATATCAAAAAGAAAGCAACAATAGCACCCACAACAACAAGGGCAATTATTGCAATAGATACTATTCCGCCAACACTCATTTTTAAAAGTAACATTAGTTCTTCCCCCAAAAACTAAAATAAATAATATCTAACAGCCTAAAATTCAAAACCAATGCTATCACAATAGATAGCCGAGATAAGTATACATATTGTACCACAAAATGTGAAAAAGTCAATACCTTGCCCTAATATATATAATATGAATACAATATAAAAATTTTAAACAAACAAAAAGAGAGACGGCACTTGATTGAGACCAATCTCTCTTAATAAAGGGCAAGGAAGCATAAATCGGGGGACTTCGCTTCCCATACATAAAGAATATCACTTTAAATAATTTGAGTCAAGCAGAAAAATCAAAATTTTAAAAATTTTTTAAAACTTTTCAATTGCCTTGTAATAATACAGATATTGCTGAGCAAAACCCGCAAGATGCCCAAACCTTGAAACAAGGTCTTTTGCAATTTTTTTCCTGTCCATCTTTGTGCCATCAAAATATTGTAAATAAATCCTTTCGCTCCACACATCAACAGGAAAAACATCATACCTATTGAAAGCAAATAACATTATACAGTCAGCAACTTTTGGCCCCACTCCCTTAATCTTGACAAGAGCCTTTTGAAGTTCCTCGGTCGAAAGATTTTCTGTGTCTATTTTTTGAAACTCTAGAAAGTTTTGCCCAAGTTCAGCCAAATATTTTGCCCTGTACCCAGCCCCAATACTTTTAAAAAACTCTTCATCAAGAGTCAAAAATTGCTCTTGTGAGGGAAAAGCAAAATGCTTATCATCAATTCTTTTCCCCACCTTTTCGCAAAGCCTTGAGAGTATGAGTTTTATTCGTTTAATATTGTTATTCGCAGAAATAATAAACGAACAAATTGTTTCAAACAAATCATTTTTTATGATTCGAATCCCCTCACCAACAGAAACAACTTTATTCAAAAACTCATTTGTTCTAAGTTTATTTTTAATTTCTGTATAATTAGTATCAAGATTAAAGAACTCAACAAAATAACAAGGGCTATCGGTATTGATAATAAATCCCGACTCATTTTCAACAATTTCAGCCTTTTTGTCTTTTGAAAGAACAACATAATGCCCACTATCATTCAAATAAAATCTGAAAATCTGCCCACACTCTAAAATGTGTTTAGGATTAAACTCTTCCTTTCCGACAATTTCTATTGAATCATCTAAAACCTTGTATTTCATATTAAAGTTTACCTTTTAAAATTAATAGGATAATTATATATTTAAATGGCCTATGCTGTCAAGAATAGAAAAATGGTTTTTAATAAAAAAGTAGTGGACAATAGGGGCTAAAATTTGTTAAAATAAAAAGGGTAAGGTTTTGCCCAAAAAAGGAAAATATACAGGAGAATGTATGTGTATATTTGGATTATTTAGCATATATAATAAGTTCAAATACAGAAGATGGATTGGTTATACACCCGCACAAAGGGAAAAAATACTTGAAAGAGTCGAGGAAAAACAAGCAAAAAAACTCGGTAGAGAGACTCTTCCACTTGTAATAAACCACGACACTACTTGGCATTGTTATGGAAGTTTTGAAGCAAATATGAATGGCAGAAAAATCTTGAAGTTGAGCATAAACTTAATAGATGACCCAAAACTACGCTATCACGCACTTGAAACGATATTGCACGAGGGCAGACACGCCTACCAATATGAGCAAATCACAAAAAAGCGTATAAGCCCATTCAATTTCAAAGCAAAAAAGTGGCGAGCCAATTACAGCGGATATATTTCAAGCCGAGAAGATAAAACAATTTACAGTATGCAACCAATTGAGCGTGATGCTCAAAAGTATGCTATAAATCAAATGGAAAAGCACAGTTTCAAATTTAGAAACGAAGCCGACTACCAAGCGACAATGCGAAGTATGATATATAGGTATGAAGAATCAGTGCGACAGGCAAAGCAAGAACTTGGAATGTTTTACAAGCACAAAATGAACAAGCGAATTAAGGACAAATCAAGAGAATAACGAGTCAAAAAACATCTAACACAAGGCAAAACCAAAAGAACTGATGATATTAGACAAAAATTTTAAATTTTTTATTGCAAAAAATCTTACAGTGTATTAAAATATTAGGGATAAATTATTTTTTAGGTGGCAGAAATGAAAAGAAAAACAAACAGAACAAAATCAATAATTGGAATTACAATGGGAGCAATTGTTGCACTTGGTGCACTTCCATTCTCTGCATTCCCAAGACAAGTCGGAGGCCAAGCGGTC
>JAZNEY010000043.1:0-5510 GCA_045588795.1 Clostridia bacterium
TTTTTAAGAGCTTCAAATTTATTACCAATGTTTAACTTTCCATATTTCATTGACATAAAGGTTGTATCGCCTGGAATGTTTGTTGTTTTGGGATTTTGTCCGAAGTATTCTTCAAATACTTCAATCCATTCAGAAACAGTGAGGTTTTTGTTCTTTAATTTTTGAATAGAAAGCATATTGCCTCTGCCGGTTTTAAAGAACCATTCAATTATGATTGCCACAGAAGGTGATGGCGAACCATTTCCGTTATCGTAACTTTGTTTTATGTTGTTATATTTTCCGCCAAGGTGTTGTTTGCCATATTTTGCAGAGGTGAATACTTCAAAATGGTTTATATGTTTCGCTTCTGGATTTAATGTAAAGTATTCCTCAAATACTTCAATCCATTCTTGTGGTGTGAGGTCTTTGGTTTCTTTCTTTTGAAGGGTAAGCATTTCTTTTCTGCCGGAGGAGATGAACCAGTTGATTATTTCTGTTGTATCTGCATCTGATGAAAGATTTGCTTGACCATTGTTATAAATTTGCTTTAATCGGTTATATTTTCGACCAATTTTTAAAACTCCATAATTTTGAGTTGTAATCTCATCGCTTGATGTGATAGTTGTAGCGTTTGGATTTTTTGCAAAGTATTCACTAAAAATTTCAATCCAAGCATCTGCTGAAAGTGGTACAGTTTGCATTTTTTGAGTGTGAAGTAGGTCTTGCTTTCCGTTTTCTAAAAACCATTGAACAAGAATAGTTTCGCCCACAGACAATTTTCCGTTTGCATTATCGTATGCGTATCTCAATCTTTTTATTTTATAATCAATATTTTGTTCACCATACTTTTTAGATGTAAATTTTTCACCGATTGGTATAGTTACAGCATTTGGATTTGCTGAAAAGTATTCAGTAAACACTTCAATCCATTGGGCAGGGGTTAAATCTTTGATTTCTTTCTTTCTAAGTACAAGTAGATTTTGTTTCCCATTTGCAATAAGCCAATTAATAATTACCATTTCATTTTGGGAAGGGCGTCCGTTTCCGTTGTTGAAACTGCTTTTTAAAACATCAAGTTTTAGTCCAACATTCTGCATTCCGTGGTTTATGGAATTAAATTCTTTTTTAGGTATTGATTTTGCATTAGGATTTGCAATAAAGTATTCTTTAAAGACTTCAATCCATTGTTCAGGGGTTAGCGTTGTTAGTGCTTTGCTTTGTCTTATAAGCATTTGTTCTCTTCCAGAAGTGATGAACCATTGGATTATAGGATGACTAAAAGAACCGATTTTTTGTTCAAATATGTATTGCTTTTTTAGAGTGTTTATTTTTTCACCTATTCTTTGAACACCATACTTTCTAGATTTGAATTTTGCAGAGTGTGGAATGGCAACTGCATTTGGGTTTTGTGTAAAGAATTCATCAAAAACTTCAATCCACTGCGCTGGTGTAAGTCTTTCAGGTGTTAAAAACTTTAATTTTGAAAGCATTTCCGCAAGAGTTAAAGATTTCTCATCGACATTAAATGGCAGACTTGCAAATGGCGAGGTATATATATTTGGGTCCTCAATATTAGATGAATCGCTTCTGCAAGTTTTGCCAAAGTCTTTTAAGCAGTCTATATTGTTCACAAGGTCGAAAATAAGTGGGGTGGTTTCTTTGTTTCCAGCATCAATTGATCTTCCAATTCTTTGTAAGTGCCTTATTGGTGAAGTTGTGTTTGAAAAACAAAATACACCTTTTACACCATTAACATGCAAACCTTCATCAAACATATTGACAGCAACCATAATTTTAATTGCATCTGAATTATCATTCTCAAAAGCATCGATTTGTTCTTGGTTTTCTTCTTTATTCAATTTGTAGTTGACAGTGTATATATGTATTTTTTTATTGGTTTTTCCAAGTAGTTCCGGTAGCATTTTTACAACATCTTGTGAGTGTGCAACATCTGTGCAATAGGCAATATATCTTCCGTTTATATATCCACCGCCAAGAGTTTTTTCGGCTTCCGTTATGTTTCTTGAAATAATTTCCTCAGTGCTTTCGAGTTTTTGAATTCCTTGTTTTGCAACGCGGAGAAGTTGCCCGAGTTCTTCTTTTTGTTTTGGGTCAATGCAAGCAGAAATTTCGGTTTCGATGTCTTTTATGGTTTGGGCATAAGAATAAACACCAAGAATGTATTTTGGTTTTGGTAAAATTCCGCGTTCAATTGCATCACCAAGACTTGGTCCTTGAACTATAACACCATCAAATAATTCTTCACCCATATCTCTTGCTTCATCTAAATATCTTACAGGTGTTGCAGTAAGCCCAAGAACTTTTGCATTAGGGTTTGCGTCTAAAATTCTTTGAACCGCAGGACCCCATTTCTCGGCGCCAAGTCTATGAAACTCATCAAGAACAATAACATCAAAGTGTTGCTCTTGAAGTTCTTCATCTGTTGCGTTTAAAAGGTTTACATAGGTGGAAACTGTCACATTTTTCATATTAGGTCCAACAACACTCATTAAAGTTTGTGCTGTTTGGGTTGCAAGAATATTAGTAGGGGAAAGAACAAGTGCTCTTTTTTCTTTTGGCTTTTGTGCATCTGTTTCTGCACCTTTGCTTTGAAGTCTATAACACTCATCATAAAGGAACTGGGCAAGAATATAAGACTTTCCAGTTCCGGTTGCTTGTGTGATACCGACCATTCTTTCGCCACTTTCAAAAAGATTGTGTGCTTGAAGATATGTATCAATATTATGTTCGTTTAAAATACCATTGGTGATTAAATCTTCTCGTGTTTTCATATTGCCCCCATATTTAAAATCCATAGTACATTTATTTTAACATTTAAAGTTTAGAATTACAAGACATTTGAAATATAATGTAATAAATTCGGATGATAAATATTTGTTTTAAATGTTTATAAAAGGGTTGACAAATGGGAATTTTTATTGTAAAATGTCTTCGTAATAAATAAATGTCTATTTGTGCCAAAGACGACAAGTCGTGAGTTTCACTATAAAATCTTGTCTAGGAACAAATTTTGGAAATTTTATGGGTAAAGTTCGTTTCCAGATGTGTTCCTCGCATCTGGAATTTATTTTTTATATATAAAAGAGGAGGGTAATATGTCTGCAAATAGAGAGATTAAGAACACTATTGTTGCTGAGATTAAGGACCGTGTTCAAAATGCAAAGTCAGTAGTTCTTGTTGACTACAAAGGCTTAACAGTTGAACAAGACACCGCTCTTAGAAACAAGTTTAGAGAAAGTGGCTGCGAATACAGAGTTTACAAAAACCGTCTTATCAAGATTGCTATGAATGAACTTGGTATCGAACTTGATTCTAAACACTATGATGGACCAACTGCTCTTGTTACAAATAACAATGATGTTGTTGCTCCTGCAAAAATCGTCTTTGATGGCGAAACAGAATACAAAGTAATGAAAGCAAAATGTGCTTACATTGAAAACAAGGTTATGGAATATGATGAAGTTAAACAAATCGCATCTATCCCAAGCAAAGATGTACTTGTTGCTCAATTACTTGGTATGCTTTTAAATCCAATCCGTTCGCTTGCTGTCGTTTTGGATCAAGCTGCTAAAAAGCAAGAAAATTAATTAAAAAAACAAAAAACAAAATTTAAGGAGATTTTAAAATGGCTGATATCAAGAAAATATTAGATGAAATTAAAGAACTTACCGTTGTTGAACTTAACGATTTAGTTAAGTCATTAGAAGAAGAATTTGGCGTTAGCGCTGCTGCTATGGCAGTTGCTGCTCCTGCTGCTGGTGCTGCTGCTCCTGCTGCTGAAGAAAAGACAGAATTCAATGTTGTACTAAAAGAAGTTGGTGCTAACAAGATTGCTGTTATCAAGGTTGTAAGAGAAGTTACAGGTCTTGGACTTTCAGAGGCTAAGGCTCTTGTTGACGGAGCTCCTGCTACTGTTAAGGAAAACGTTGCTAAAGAAGCTGCTGATGAAATGGTTGCTAAGTTCAAAGAAGCTGGCGCAACAGTTGAATTGAAGTAATTACTTTTTATTAATAAGAGATAATTAAAAAAATGAAAAGTCAAAAGAGAATATGCTCTTTTGACTTTTTCTTAAATATTGACAAACTGATGAGAATTTTGTATAATATTTATACAAAATTAATAAATAAAAGGGGGACAAATTTTATGAAAATGAAATTTGGTAGACTTTCTGATGTTGCGGTAGAAGTGAAAGAAATAATCGAAAGGGGCAAAAAATTGATTTACCCTCAAAGAACAGAAGAATGGGAGAGTATTCTTAAAAGACCAAGTTCTATGTGGTTCAAAATGGATGAAGTTGTTGAAATTATGGAGGCATTAGAATCGGGAGAATCAATTGAAAGTATTAATCAAAGATATGGCGAATGCGGGATGGGAGTGATTGAATATGTTGCTCTTTTTTCGAAACGAGGACCAGAATATGGAAGAACTGTATTGAGCGGCAAGATGAGCGAAGAAACCGAAGAGTTTTTTGATGAAATTGAAGACGAAAACATTGCATTTGAAGAAGAACTTGCAGAATCTGAATCTGGCGGAGAAAGTTGTTAATATTTACAATAAAAGTCTAGCAACAAGTTGATTATTTGTATCAACTGTTGCTAGACTTTTATGTTTGAGTTGTTACTTCTCTAAAAATGTTGAACATTCAACTGAACCGCTTTCGCTTAAAACGGTTATTCCGTTTGCAAGGCATTTTCCTTGCTTATTGAATAGGCAAGTTGCATTACACAAAACCTCTACGCTTGGGCGAACTAAGGGTTGTGCGATTTCATCACTAAACTCAGTTTTGTTTTCATCTTTTGAAAGCGAAAATGTTTGACATTTTGTTTTTCGGTCTATTACAATATGGTGAGCATTGCAATTACAGTTTTCGTTGTATTCACATTTTCCACATTTGCATTTTAAATCTACCATAAATTAATCTCCTCTTTATTATTATTGGCACAAGGAATGAGATTTATACTTTTTGAGTTTGTGTGTTTTTCATTGACAAGCGTTTATACAATTTGTTAAAATACAAATGTAAAGGGAGATTTTATTATGAAAGTAATTTTAACAAAACAAGTAAAAAATGTTGGAAAGGCCGGAGATGTCGTTAATGTTTCTGATGGTTATGCTAAAAATTTCTTATTTAAGCAAGGAATGGCGATTGAGGCAAATCAAGAGAATATGAATGTGAACACACAGGCAAAACAAAAGGCTGAAAGAGAAAGAGCAACTCAAAAGGCAGAAGCAGAAGTTTTGGCTGGAAAGTTAAAAGACATAGAGGTTAATATAAAGGCATCAACAGGGAAGAATGGTCAAATGTTCGGTTCTGTTACAAACAAAGAAATTGCAGAAGAACTTGAAAAAATGGGATATGCTGTGGATAAAAAGAAAATAGTAGTGAATTCACCAATTAAATCTCTTGGAACTTATGAGGTAACTTGTAAATTATTTCCAGAAGTTTCTTGCAAATTAAAAGTAGTGGTTTGTTAATTCAAAAAAATAAAAGACTGGTAAAATTTACCAGT
>JAZNEY010000044.1:0-8499 GCA_045588795.1 Clostridia bacterium
GCTGCCAACGTCAGCCTTCGTCCCTGTATATATTTACCAATTGTACATCCCGTATTTTCTGCAAAAATTCTTGCCATATAAAATTTTTTGCAAAATTAACTAAAAATACGAACAAACAAGCAAGCAGAAATTGACCCGCAAAGAGATGCAATAAGACAAATTGGAATAGTGTATCTAAGTTTTGTAACCTTAACAGTACTGAAATAAATTGCAGTTACATAAAAGATTGTGTCGCTTGCACCAACGACAACGCTTGCACATCTTCCAATATAACTGTCAGCACCAAATTTATTAAAAATATCTTTTACAATTGCAAGAGAGCCGTTACCTGAAAAAGGTCTAAGTATAATAAGTTTTGAAAGTTCGGCAGGGATTCCAAGAAAACTTAAAAGTGGCTCGGACAGGGTGCAGAGTTTATCAGATATTCCACTTGCGTCCATAAGCGAAACAAAAATGAATATAGCACAAAGGTAAGGGAAAATTGAGATTACAAGAGAAACTGCTTCGCTTGACCCTTTAACAAAAAAGTCATAAGCTGGAACATTTTTAATTAAGCAGTACAAAAAGATTATGACAAATAAAACTGGAACGACATAAATCATTTTTTATTTGCCTCCCTTTTTTTTCGCTTAGATATTTTTTCAAAAATAAAGGCAAGCAAAACACCAACAATAGTTGTAACAAGCCCAGATAGTATAGTTGGCAGAATTATAAATGCAGGACTTTCGCTCCCAGATGAAATCATCATTCCCATAACGGTTGTTGGAAGAAGTTGAACACCAGAACTTGCAAAAACAATTGTCATAATCATAGGAAAAGTTATGATTCCGCTTTTATCGTCCATTTGCTCAATTGCTTTAATTCCAAGTGGAACAGATGCACCGCCAATTCCAAGAACGCTAGTTGAAAGAGAAAGCGACAAATACTTTTTAGCTTGTTCATTCATAGAGTCTTTGCCCCACAAAAGATTAATAAGTGGCGAAAGCAACTTTGAAAGACCTTTTGAAAGCGAAGTGTTTTCAACTATTCCAAGTATGCCAAGCCATACAGCATAAATTGCAAGAAGTTCAAATGAAAGAGAAAGAGAACTATTTGTTGCACCAATCATAGTAGGCAATATTTTGTCTGGCGAGACAAACGAAAGCAAAACCACAGACAGTAAGCAGATAACAATCCAAATTTTGTTCATACTAAATTTTATTTTTGCTTATGAAATGGTAAGCCTGCAAAATATTAAGATTTGACAATTATTTTGTAGATATGTATAATAATTTCTGAAATATATTGGAGAAGATTATGTCAAAGAAAAAATCACCAGAGGCGTTTGTAAAACCAAGCGAGATAACTGAACTAGTGGCAGACAGCCACGCACATTTACTTGATGAGGAAAATGTTCAAGAGATTATTAATAATATGGAAAGAGATGGTCTTGAAATAATTGTTAATATGGCAGGAAACACGAACTCTGCAATTTATGCAAGTAAACTTTCAAATGAGAACAAAAATATTTATTATATGTTTGGATTGCACCCATATGATAGTGCTTTTTATAATGCTGAATATATTGACCTTATAACAAAACTATCGAAAGAGGATAATGGGAAACTTGTTGGGCTTGGGGAAATTGGTCTTGATTATCATGTGGAAACGCCAACAAAAGAAGAACAAATCTTTTGTTTTATAGAGCAACTAAAACTTGCAGATAAGTTATCGCTTCCGATTTCACTCCATATAAGAGATGCACACAAGGACGCAATTAGAATTTTAAAAGAGAACAAAAATTTATTAAACAATGGTGGAATTGTGCATTGCTTTTCGGGTGGTGAAAGCGAGGCAGAGGAGTATATAAATCTTGGTTTTATGATATCAATGTCCGGAGCAATCACCTTTAATCGCAAAAATGATGAATTGACTGCTCTTGAAAAAGCATTATTTGTTATTCCGAGAAACAGGTTGCTGATTGAGACAGACAGTCCATTTTTGTGTCCAGCACCATACAGAGGCAAAAGAAATGAGCCTAAATATGTTTTGTTAACAGCAATGCACATTGCAAAAATTTTAAATGAAGATGTGAACGAGTTAATTAAACAGACAAAGGAAAATCTTTTAAAGGTTTTAAAAATAAAAAAAGACTAAACAGTTTTGGTGGCATTACTGTTTAGTCTGTGGCTTATGATAATCTTTAGTAAATTAATTTGCAAGCCAAAAGGGATTTGTTGTTGGTGCAAAATTTATCTAAATGTTTTTTTAAAAAACTTTATCATAAGTGTAGTAATATTTTCTTGCAAAGAGGCTTAACATATACCAAACAAAAGGAGGAAAAACAACGCATAATGTCGAAAAATAGTATTAGTAGCACAAATAAGTTTGATGGGCACGAGTTTAAAAAGTCTCTCGGGCAAAATTTTATAAGCGATAAAAATCTTTTGAGTGCAATAGGTGCAGATTCGGGAGTTACGGGTGAAGATTTTGTAGTTGAGGTTGGTGCAGGTGCTGGCACTTTAACTGAGATAATTGCAGAAAGGTGCAAAGAAATGATTTCTTTCGAAGTGGATTTGAGCCTTGAAGAGAGACTAAGAGAAGTTGAGGGCAGGCACAAAAATTTGAAAGTGATTTTCAAAGATATTATGAATGTTGACCTTAAAGGTATTTGCGAGAATTTTAATGAGCATACAGAAAATTTTAAATACAAAGTGGTTGCGAATTTGCCATATTACATAACAACGCCAATAATTTTTAAATTCCTTGATGATGCAAAACATCTTGAAAGTTTAACAATAATGGTGCAAAAAGAGGTTGCAGAAAGAATTGTTGCAAGGGCGGGAGACAAGGAGTACGGAGCACTTTCTTGTATGATAGATTTTTACGGAAATGCAAAAATAGCAAGAATTGTAAAGAAACAAAATTTTTATCCAATGCCAAAAGTTGATTCTGCGATTGTAAAAATTGACATTGTAGATGGGAAATTTGACCTGGCAAAAGAAGATGCGTATAAAAAGATTGTAAGAACTGCATTTAACAACAGAAGAAAAACACTTGTGCATAATATTACAAATGAACTTAAAATTTCAAGGGAAAAAGTTTTGGCTGTGTTTGAAGAACTTGGAATATCTGATAAAGCAAGAGGTGAAGAACTATCGACTCAAATGCTTTTTGATTTGTCGGTAAGACTTGGGATTTAATTGTAATCAACAAAAGAACATAAAGTATGACAAAAACTGCGTTGTCATACTTTTTTAATGTGTCTATAATTGTTTTATTATGATTGGAGCAAAAAATATGCAAGATAAAGCAGTTATAATTATGGAGCCAGAAGAAAGCAATTCAAATGAAATGGCTTGCTTATACCTTGAACATTCAGTTTTTGGAATTGTTTCGCTTATAAATATGTTTAATATGGAAAGCGACAAAGAATATCAATTGTATCTTTTAGATGATGATGGTGGGTCAGTTACCGAAAATATTTCATCTAACTATAAGATGTTCAAACTTCCCAAGAACTTTTCGCTTAAAGGCGAGATGTATGCCGAATTATATGCCGGGAACAAACTCGTCTTGTCTGGAAAGAAAAACACAAGCCAAGCAAGATTTAATGACTCATATATTTCAGATGAATACAATCTTTTTCCATCTGAAAAATTTGATACATCTGGAAGCGTTCAAGAATGGGCGAGTGCAACAGGTCAAGAGCATCTATTAAAGGAAGCGATAAATGTCATAGAGAAATGCAAAAAATCGCCACCATGTCATTTTGCTGGTCAATCAAGCCAAGAACAGAGTGATAATTATGAAAGCATAACAAATAATGTTGAAAATAAAATGAATTATCAGTTTGAAAACAATACAAATTCAATGGAAGAACAAGACACGCAAATTGTTGGTGAGGACATTTTTCAGCAAGAGTTGTACAGTGATTATTACGACATCATAGGCGGAGATTTTGATATTCTTTTTGAGGCAGGCAAGCGGGAAGAAGTTTTGGAGTCAATTTTTAAAAACAGTCAATGGTCAAAAATGTTGATTGATGATAAATATATATGTCTTGGCAAAATATACAAAAAGCCCGATTATAACTACGGTGCTATGCCTGACATAGTTGCAATTGCAATTCCTATGGTTGCAGAAAAGCAAACAAAAACACTGCTTGGGAGATACTCTACTTTTGTCCGCGCAAAGAGTTTTAACGATTTTGGATTTATGGTACTTTTGCAAGAGGCAAAAACAGGTAAAGCAATTAAAATAATAAAAAATAAAGGTTGACACGAGGCGGGCAATTGTTGTAAACTTAATAAGTAAAGTTATTTTAAATAACCGAACGATTATTTTCAATTTGAGGGACTTATTTTATGAAACGAATTGCATCAATTTTATCAAGTTTAATATTGCTTGTTGTAGTTGCCTTTACAATGACAGCCTGCAAGCCAGTTGTAACAGATTTTTCAACCGAGGGTGTTATAAGCAATGGAAACCTTGGTGTTGTAAAGGGTGATACACTTTATTATGTGAACAGAATTACAGCAGACAGAAAACTTACTGGTTCAGACCGCGAGCCTTTTGGTATTTACAAGGTAGCAGTTGATGAAAACTGCACACCAGTGGGAGAGTCAAGTTTGGTATACGAAACTCTTGCGGGCTTTGAAAGTGGACAACTTTTCATTTTTGGCGACTATATTTATTTCACAACACCAGCAAGTGTTACAAGCAAGACAGGTGCAAAACTTACAGACAGAACAAGTTTTTGCAGAGTTGGTCTAGATGGTAAAAACCACAGTGTAATTTACACAAATGATAGTGATGAAGAGCCAACATTTGCTTACTATGTACACGAAAATATGTTGTATTTGATTGTATTGCAAGAAGATGATTTGTATTCAATCAAGATGGATAAAGATTTCACAGTTACAAAAATTGACAGTGATGTATCAAGTGTTGTACTAAGTGAAAATTCAGGCAGTGGTACGGGCGCAAGTCAATATGTATTCTATACAAAAGAGCCAGCAGAAAACTTTATTACAAACCAAGGACATAATGTTTACAGAGTAAAAGCAGATGGGGCAAATCCAGAACTTATTTCATCTGGACAAGATGTTACATTGTTAAGAGTTGTAAATGATTATTTATACTATCTACTAGATTCGACAGTGATTTACAGAACAACAACTGTTGGTGGTTTCACTAAGGGTGAGGCTATAAGTTATGAAAGTTTTGAAGATTTCATAATTTTAGAGAATGGTGGAATTGTTGCTCTTCATAAAGATTCATCACAAACTTGGTACTATAACTGGACAAGTGGAACACTTCAATCAGTATGTTTAATGACATCAATTTCTCACGAGTTATTGTTTGAAGATGCAGGTTATGTGTATATCAGAAACACAACAAAAGATGAAAAGCAATATATTGCAAGAATCAATTTAACTACACCACAACAAAAAGCAGAAAAACTTTTAGAGGGTGATACACAAAATGCAAGTAATTATATGTCAGAGGAAGTGATTGGCTCAACATTATATTATTACGAAAAAGAGACAACTACCGACAAAAAGGGAAATAGTGTAACATACAGTAAACTAAACCACTTAGTTATTGAAAAGTAATCAGATTTGATTATAAAGAGGCTGACAAAAATTTGTCAGCCTTTTCATTTTTATATGCACTAAAATTCTTGATAACATATGAATATATATGTTATAATTAAGTCGTATTAAATTATTACTAGTGAGGAACATATGAATTGTTTTGATTTTGATAAAACCATTTACAAGAAAGATTCGGCGATAAGTTTTTATATGTTTTACTTAAAGAAATATCCGTTTCGAATATTCGGTGTTTTCAGAATGGTTGTGCTATTTATTCTAAATTGCATTGGATTTATAAATACAAAGCAATTTAAAGAAAAATATTTTGCGTTTATTAAAAACATAAAAGACATTGATAGTTTTGTTGCAGAATTTTGGCAAAAAGAAAAAGGCAAGATGATTAACTCTGTTGTTGCAAATATCAAAGATGGAGATGTGGTAATTTCCGCTTCGCCATTATTTTTAGTTGAGCCTGCGATAAAAATGATAAATGAAAAAATTGTGGTTTTTGCAACTGATATGGACAAAACAACAGGGCTAATAAATGGTGAAAACATGAAAGGCAAAGAGAAATTGAAACTCTTAAATGAAAAGGGTTACACATCTTTTGATGCTGTTTATACAGATTCTCTTTCAGACTTCCCAATACTTGATATGGCAACCAACAAATATATTGTTTGCGGTGAAAAATATTACGAGTTTGGAAAGCAAAAACCAACACTTGGAACCAAGATAAAATATATAATAAAACAACTCCGTGTAAAGCATTATGTGAAAAATGGTTTAATATTTTTACCTTTGTTTTTTAGTGGTTTTTTAACAGATTGGGGATATATTGTTCGTGCAATTTGGGGCTTTGTAAGTTTTTGTTTGTCTGCATCATTTGTTTATGTTGTTAATGATTTAGTTGACGCAAAGAAAGACAGAAATCACTCAACAAAAAGAAAAAGACCGATTGCGTCATATATGGTAAAACCTTATGAGGCAATTCTTTTGGCTATGTTTTTATTGGTGTCCAACTGTTGTATCTTGACATTTGTATTTAATTTTGAATTTGCTGTTGTAAGTTTAGTGTTTGGGTATATTATATTGAACATAATGTACTCAATGTGGTTGAAGAAGATTCCAATACTTGATGTATTTTTGCTGGCTTCATTTTATGTGATAAGAGTATTCTTTGGTGCGTTAATACTTTGGACAGGCGTTTCAAAATGGTTATATCTAACGATAATTTGTGCTTCGCTTTATATGGGTTTTGGCAAAAGAAGAAATGAAATAAAGAAAGAGGGTGATGACACAAGAGGTGTAAATAAGCATTATAACTTTGCTTTTCTTGATAAGAATATGTACTTATGCCTTACAATGTGTTTAATCTTTTATGCACTTTGGGTGGTTGAGTTTAGAATCATTACGGTTGAATATTACAATTCAATTTTACTTCTTGCAACCATTCCAATAATGTTTTTCATTATGATGAAGTACAGTTTAAATATTGAAAACCCAAGCAACTCAGGAGACCCAATTGATGTGCTTTTAAAAGACAAGGTGTTGATTTTTATGTGTTTACTCTTTGTTGCTATGGTCGTTGTGTCGGTGTATGTTCCGGTGTCTAAACTTTTTAGGTGGTAGAATATGAAAGAGATTTTTTCAAAATTTCAAAAAGGCTATCCAAAGGCGAGTGAGATAACAAGATTTTTAATTGTTGGTGGGCTTGCAACTGCTATTGATATGCTTGTGATGTCAATAATAATGTTTTTGCCAAATCACTCGCTTTATGGAAATAATATATTGACTTTCTTTTTAAGTCCGGGTTTAACCCCAACCAAGTGGGTGGTTATTGGTACTATTGTTGGTTTTTTAGTAGGGCTTGTAGTAAATTATATATTGTCATATAAGTTTGTGTATATTGGTGAAAACAAAAAAGCAAAGACAAAAAAAGGTTTTGTTTTGTTTTTGGTTTTGTCAGCAATTGGGCTTGTAATACAAACGGTTGGAATGTTTATAGGGTATGACCTTTTAAAACTTAACGAGTGGCTTGTGAAAATTGTACTGGTATTGATTGTACTTGCGTTTAATTATGTTACCCGTAAAATGTTTGTGTTCAATGATAACAAACCAATTATGGCTGTTCCTGTCGTGTTTGAAGAGCACGAAAAGAAAACGCTGGAAAGAGTTGTGTATCTACTATTGTTCTTAATTTATTTTGTTGTGGCATATGTTTTTCTATACTTTTTAACACTACCTAAGCATGGTTATATTTTCAATGCTGACCATTTTAGGGTTTTTCATGATTGGAACACTTTTGGTGAAAACCATTACAGAACAAAAGTTCATCCGCTATATGTTTTATTCATTTATCCAATTTTTTCAATGATTAAATTTGTTGGAGCAGATGCATATTTTGCGTGTGTTTTATTCTGTGCAACGGTAAGTACATTGAACACAATTTTAGTGTATAAGATAATTGGAAAACTCACGGGGAAGCCACATTCGCTTGTTACAATTCTTACTAGTTTGATGTTTGCTTTTTCGTTTGCTGTGTTTGATAACACACTAAAAACTGAAAGTTTTGCTGTCGGTTGTTTAACTCTTCTTGCATTTTGGTATTGGTTTGTATGTAATTATAAAAAGGAACTTGGCTGGAAAGATTACCTAATTTTAATTGGGTTTGGTATTTTAACTTTCTCAATGACACTAACAAACTTTGCCCAATTTTGCATAGGTTTGGCATTTATATTTGTATTCAAGAAATTTAAATCAGCAAAAGAATTTTTTAAATCAATTGCTATAATGATTGCAATTATATTTTTCTCGCTTTGGATTTCGTGGATACTAATATTAATTCAAGCAATGATTTTTAAATCGAGTGGAGATGCTTTTTCTTATGTGGTCGAAATATTGTTAGATCTTATAAATGGTA
>JAZNEY010000045.1:0-22903 GCA_045588795.1 Clostridia bacterium
AAATGAAAATTCACCATTATTATAATCAACTTCTATTTTCGAATTGTGCTTAACCTCACCATTTAAAAGAGCCTCTGCAAGTTTATCTTCAACTTTCTGTTCAATAACTCTTTTTAGTGGTCTTGCACCATATACAGGACTATACCCCTCTTTCACAAGACCCTTGATTGCTTTTTCATTAAATCCAACTTGAATTTTTTGTGCTTTTAACTTTTTGTTAAGACCTGCAATTAAAAGTGTTGCGATTTGTCTTATTTCTTCTTCTTTAAGTGATTCAAATATTACAATAACATCAACTCTATTCAAAAACTCAGGCTTGAATCTGTCTTGAAGAGATTTCATCAATCTGTCCTTTATATTGATTTTATCATCTCCTCCCTCATTAAATCCAAGTTTTGTTGTGTTCTTTGGCAGATCTGCAACACCAGCGTTACTTGTCATAATGACAATACAATTCTTAAAACTTACTTCTCTTCCTTGACTGTCGGTAAGTCTACCCTCATCTAGAAGTTGTAACATCAAATTAAATATATCTGGGTGAGCCTTTTCAATCTCATCAAATAAAACAACCGAATATGGTTTTCTTCTGACCTGCTCTGTAAGTTGTCCACCTTCATCATATCCAACATAGCCCGGAGGCGAGCCAATCATTTTTGAAACAGAATGTTGTTCCATATATTCACTCATATCAAGCCTAATGATTGCATTTTCATCATCAAACATAGCCTCAGCAAGGGCTTTTGTAAGTTCAGTTTTTCCAACACCAGTTGGTCCAAGGAATATAAATGAACCAATCGGTCTTTTAGGGTCTTTAAGTCCCGCTCTTGCTCTTCTAATTGCTTTTGAGACAGCGGTAACCGCTTCTGTTTGACCAATAACTCGTTTATGTAAAATATCTTCTAAATTAACAAGTCTTTGTTTTTCGGTCTCGGTAAGTTTAGTAACAGGCACACCTGTCCAACTTGCAACAATTTCAGCGATATCCTCTTTGCTTATAACACCCGTTTGATTTCCTCTTGAAGCATTCCACGCATTCATTCTTACAAGGTGTTCATTTTTTAGTTCATTAATTTTTTCCTTGCATTGTTCAATCCAAGCCCATTCACTGCTTTTTTCTGCCTCTATTTTTTGATTTTCGTATTCACGAAGTTGCTTTTCTATTGAGCGAATATCTTCTGGGACTATGCTACCTTTTACCCTTGCCCTGCTTGCAGCCTCATCAATTAAATCAATAGCCTTATCTGGCAGACTTCTGTCCATTATGTACCTTATTGAAAGATTAACAGCAGCCTCAATAGCATCATCTTTAATTTTTACTTTGTGGAACGCCTCATACGAGTCCCGTATCCCTTTTAAAATTTTAATTGTATCTTCTGGCGTAGGCTCAGCAACTGTGATTGGTTGAAATCTTCTCTCTAGTGCTTTATCTTTTTCAATAAACATACGGTATTCATCAGTAGTCGTTGCACCAATAGTTTGCATCTCTCCACGAGCAAGATATGGTTTTAAAATATCTGCTGGACCGATTTCATCTTTATGAGAACCAGCCTGAGCCAGCATATGAATTTCATCAATAAAAACAATGATGTTTTTTCTTGTAGTTATTTCTTTTATTGCATTTTTAAGTTTTTCTTCCATTGACCCCCTGTATTTTGTGCCAGCCATCAAAGAGCCAATTTCCATTGAGAAAATTGTTTTATCTTTTAGTAGTTCTGGGACTTCTCCTTTTACAATTGCCTGAGCAAGCCCCTCGACCACTGCGGATTTACCAACGCCTGCCTCACCAATTAAAACCGGATTGTTTTTAGTCTTTCTGCAAAGAATTTCAATAATTCTGTTAGTCTCTTTATCCCTGCCAATAATAGGGTCCATTTTTCCTCTTCTAGCCTTTTCAGTCAAATCAAGTCCCATATCTCTTAAAACTTCCGGAAGTTTAGCATTGATATCATTTTCCTCAGTTTTTTCATCTTCAAGTTCACTTTTTTGACCTTTTGCGTTTTTAGAATTTGGAGTTGCATCAAAACTTCCGGTATTAATCAAATTAACAATATCTGTTTGCATTGCTTGACAATCAACTTTAAGGACACGCAAAACATCACAAGCAATACTTGTCTGCTCAACTAAGATACAATAAAGAATATATTCAGTATATACGCAACCATTTGCGATCCTAAAAGCAATCTCCTCGCTTCCTTTAAAAATTGATTTCGCTTTTGGCGAATATTCGACTTGATAATCACTAGGCAAAGGTTTAAAGTCCGCGTACCTTTCTTTTACAGTCTTTTCAAGTTTTTCAAGAGTAACTCCGTGTTTTGCAAGAATCCTTGAAGCAACTGATTTTTCAGTTGCACGAAGTCCCAAAAGAATATGCTCTGTTGCAACATATTTTGAGCCCATAGAAATTGCATATCTTCTTGCCTTTGCAAGTGCCTCTCTAACATTTTCTGCTGGTGATATATTTAACATAAGTTTTCCCCCTTTACTTAATTCTTAATTTTTTTAAAGTTTTAAACAAATATTCAGCACGCCTTGTGCCAATTTCTTCTTCTGACAAATTCTTTTGAGCAATCTTTTTAATAGCACTATCACTACAATAGTCTATAATTTTATCCATTACATTATTATCGCTTAAAACGATAACGCCAAGTGCTATACCAAGTTTAACCTCTCCCGCAAGTTTCATAAACTCAATCCAATCAATTGTATAGCAATTTGTTAAAACACCCCACGCACGCCACGCAATATCTGTAACATTTTCAAGTTCCTCATTCAGCATTTTTTTTCTTGCACCGAGTTCCATTTCAATAATTTTATTAACCGCCGAATTCACAGTTGAAATAATTTCTCTCTCAGATTTTCCAATAGTTGTTGCATTAGAAACTTGATATAAATACCCAAGTGGAAAACTACCCTCACCTAAAACCCCTCGAACGGTAAGCCCTCTTTGTTTAACTGCTGTGATAATGCTGTCAATCTCAGACTTAATTGTAAGGGCAGGCAAAAACAGCATTACACTTGCCCTCATTCCTGTTCCAACATTAGTAACACAACTTGTTAAATATCCAAATCTTTCATCATAAGCAAATTTAATTTTAGAGCTCAACTCATCATCTATTTCATTAATAATGGTAAATGCTTTGTCTAAACTTAACCCCTTTAAAATACACTGCTCTCTTATATGGTCCTCTTCATTAACCATAACACTCACAGCCTCATCATCTCGAACAATTGCAGCACCTGTCGACCTGTTTTTGAGTAGTTCTTTTGAAATTATATGCTTGTTTGCCATAACAGAACTATCAATTTCACTAATATTATTCATTCGATAGACCTTATATTTTCCAAGGGACATTAAACTGTCTGCCACTCTTGACACTAGTTCGCTCGAAAATTTTTCATCAGCATTTTGCACAAATAACTGTCCTGCAACATTTCTTGCAGTCCGTATTCTGCTGGTTACAACTACACTTGATATTGAATTATCAAACATATTAGTTATCACCCCCAAAATATTTATCTCTTATCTTTCTTGCCGACAAAACATCTATATCATCAATAGCATTTCTCATATCTCTTGAAATTTTTTCTTTGTGGTATTTCTTAGACTGATTTTCAAATACAGCCTCTGGCATTTTTCCAACGTGATGAGAATTTCCGTGAATGATTGTAATAGCCCTTTCAATCTCTGGTTTAAACACCTCATAGCACTTTTCACAGCCGACATAATTGGATTTTTCGAAGCCACCTGCTGTCTGCTTACACCTTGGACAAACGACTTCTGTATTGTCAACATTCCAAAAAGTAGATATTTCTTCCTCTTTCACACTTTCATTAGTCGTAACTTTTAAAGCACAACTCTCACAAAGATAAGCACTAACCTTACCATATCCTAAATCAATAGTTTTTTCAACAACCGCATCTTTAAAATTACACATTGAACAGAGCATAAATTATTCTCCTTTATCTTTGAGGATATACATTAGAATATTTTTAAATATATTAGCACGAAGTTTGTCCTTAAAAGAGAACGGCATATGAAGAGCGCTATCGCTTATTGCAGAAGAAATAATTTTTCTTTCTTTGGTTGTAAAGATTTTTTCGCTTTCAAGTTTATCAAGAATTTGATTAGCGCGTTTTTCAGTAAGTTCTTCGCCAATACTTTCAAGAATTAAACTATTTACATAGGTATCTTCATTAATTGGAACCTTTGAAATTCGTATATAGCCACCGCCACCACGCCTGCTTTCCTTTACAAATCCACGGTCCATTGTAAACCTTGTTTCAAGGACATAGTTTATTTGACTAGGTACACAAGAAAAGAAATTTGCAAGGTCATTCCTGCTGATTTCAACAATACCATCTTCGCTTAAAGACTTTAAAATAAATTGTTCAATAATATCACTTATATTTGCCATAAAATCCTCCATTTTTCGACAAAGGTCAAAATAAGTCAAACTTTGTAATTAAAGTATAAACGGTTAACAAATCATTGTCAACCGTTTTTGCCATATATATAAAATTATCTTTTCATTCCGTAGTAAACAACACCAACAGTTCCTGGTCCACAATGAGCCCCAATAACTGGACCTATTGGATATCTTTCAATTTTCGCATTTGGAATTTTTTCTTGAATAACACCCTCGAACCAATCAGCAACATCTTTATTATCTGCATCAATTATCCAAATTGGATACTCATCAACCTTTTGAATATTGGTTTCCATTGTATCAACAATTGCCATCAAAGCCTTTTTCATACCCTTTGCAGTTGCAACCTTTTCGATTGTACCCTCATCAGTAATTTTCAAAATTGGCTTAATATTTAAAAGTCCACCTACAACTGCACTTGCAGATGAAATCCTGCCACCCCTTTTAAGGTGAGTAAGACTATCAACAACAAAAGTTGTTACGATATGACCCGATAAATCTTCTAAATACTTTAAGATTTCTTCATCACTTTTTCCCTCTGCGTGCATCTTTGCTGCTTGAAGAGCCTGGAATCCACCACCGACACAGATAGATTTTGTATTAAAAACTTTAAGTTTTCTGTCTGGGTATTTTTCGCTCAACGTCCTCATTGCTGTTTTCATATATTCAAAAGTACCACTTAACTTATTTGAAAAATGAACATACAAAATATCTTCACCACTCGCAAAAACAGGATCAAAATAATCAATATAAGTTTGAGGGTTAAGCGCACTTGTTGTAGGCATTGAACCAGCCCTCATTCTGTCAAATAATTTTTTAAAGTCGGTATTTCTACCCATATCATAAAAGTACTCTTCGCCATCTAGTGTGTATGGCATTTCAAGCACTTTAATATCATATTTATCCACATATGTGTACCAAAGTTCGCAATCACTATCAGTAAAGAAAACGCTCATAAAAACCCCCTTGTAAGTTTAAATACACAATAATTATACTCTCATAAACAGTATATTTGCAAGTGAAATAATAAGTTTTATCAACAATATAATTATTTTTTCTTGTAATAGCCACAAAAAAATTCACATTTAGCAATAATTGTGCTATAATCAATTTATGGAATTAAAGATAGAAATTTTAAAAGAGAGCATTGAAGAGAAAATTTTTCTCATTAACAACAGGTCATTTACCAGAAAAGAAGTAAAAGATGCACACAAATGCAACAAAATTTTTGTAATAGACAACGAATTTTTGAATATCGACCAAAAAATTTATGGTGAAAACAAAAAAGGAACCATCAAGATTCAAAAAGAGAACTCGAAAAAGGTAGTAAGTGTTTACAAGTCTCTTTGCAAAATAATTGGAGCATTAAGACCTAAAAAATATGGTTTTAGTGGAACATTTTATGTTAAAGACCTAGACAAAAAACAAAACAACAATGATTATCTAGTACTTTCACTTTTAAACCTAAAATATAACACTTTCATATTTTCCAGACTTTCAAAAAGTATAATTTATGCCTGTGAATACTTGGACCGCGAAAACGCACTACATAATATGTGTGATTTTCACGACAACAAATGTGCAAAGCACAGAGCAAGAGGTTTTGAACGATCAACAGGTTGCTGTCCATCTTCGTGCAAATTTATGGACAACTGCCCTTGTAAAACAAAAAACCTTTCTTGCAAACTTATAATGTGCGACTACCTAATAGAGCAAGGATATTATTTTACCCCTCACACAATACCAATTCTAACAAGGCATATGACCTTTATTGAAAGAGTTACTGCCACCGGAATGTTTTTCAAATCAACTAAGAGAACTTTTTGGTTTATGAGGATAGTAAGATTTTTACTCTGCCTTGCAATATTTATTGCCGGATATTCAATTATTTCATTATTTATTTGAAGAAAAGACTCCCAAATGATTTGGGAGTCTTATTTTTATAGTTTAATTGTTGATTTCGGTGCAAGGTCAAGACTTGCAGGTTTTTTACCCTCAACATAGTTATAATATGCTTGACTTGCAATCATTCCAGCATTATCTGTGCATAGTTTAAGTGGTGGAAAATAAACCTCAACCCCTAAGCCAGAAAGTCTTGACTGCAACTTATTTCTAAGAGCAAGGTTTGCAGAAACCCCACCAGCAAGAACGAGTTTTTTATATCCAGTCCTCTTTAATTCTTGTTCACATTTTACAGCCAATTGTTCTGTTGCTTGCTCTTGAAATGATGCACAAATGTCTGGAATAGAGATTTCTTCACCCTTTTGTTTTTTGTTGTGAATGTAATTAATCACCGCAGTTTTAAGACCACTATATGAAAAATTTTCAATGTTTGTATAGTCATTTTTTACAAATTTTATATTAGCATTCCCCGACTCTGCAAGCCTTTGAACATTAGGTCCGCCGGGATACTCTAAACCACACTCTCTTGCGACCTTATCAAAGGCCTCACCGATAGCATCATCTGCTGTGGTTATTAAAAGTTTCTTTTCTGTGTGGCTAATCATTTCAAAAAGTGCGGTATGTCCGCCACTTACCACAAGGCACAAAAACGGAGGCTCTAAATCTTTATGTGCTATAAAGTTCGCACTTATATGTCCCTCAATATGATTTACTGCATAAAGCGGTTTTTGGCTTGAATAGCTAAGCGCCTTTGCGAATGAAACGCCAACAATCAACGCCCCTAGAAGCCCAGCACCATATGTTACCGCCAAAGCATCAATATCTTCCAAAGTAACGCCAGCATCATCAAGAGCTTTGTCAAAACAATATTTTATATTTTTAGTATGATTTCTTGATGCGATTTCTGGAACGACACCACCATATAACTTGTGAATATCTATCTGCGAAGAAATTACATTTGAGAGAACTTCCCTACCATTTTTCACAATAGCAACAGATGTGTCATCACAAGAACTTTCAATTCCAAGAATCAAAACATCTTTTTTCTTTTTCATTAGTTATCCACCTTTAAAAATTCGTTAATAAATCCTTGCAAATCGCCATCTAACACTGCACCCGAATTAGAAGTCTCAAAGTTTGTTCTATGGTCTTTTACAAGGTTATACGGGTGCAAAATATACGACCTTATTTGACTACCCCATTCAATTTTCTTATTTTCGCCAAGTTTCAATTGTTTAAGCCTTTCCTTTTCCGCCTCTTCTTTTTCCATAAGTTTTGAATAGAGCATTTTCATTGCCATTTCACGATTTTGTATTTGACTTCTTTCGTTTTGGCATTGAACTACAATACCTGTTGGAATATGCGTGATTCGAATTGCACTTTCAGTTTTGTTAACGTGCTGACCACCCGCACCACTACTTCTGTAAGTGTCAATTTTTAGGTCAGCAGGATTAATCTCAATCTTTGGTGTATCATCAACAAAGGGAGATACTTCCAAAGATGCAAAAGAGGTGTGCCTCCTGTTGTTTGCATCAAAAGGCGAAAGCCTTACAAGCCTGTGGACCCCTTGTTCGGTCCTCAAATAGCCATATGCAAAATCGCCCTCAACCAAAATTGTTTGACTTTTAATCCCCGCTCCATCACCCGGTTGGACATCTAAAATTTGAACATTCCAGTCGTGTTTTTCAGCAAATCTTATATACATACGAACAAGCATTTCAGCCCAGTCTTGCGCCTCTTCTCCACCAGCCCCCGAGTGGATTGTTAAAATCGCATTACCCTCATCAAACTCACGACTTAACAAGGTCTCAATCCATATTTCAGAAAGCAGATATTCCGCCTTTTGCTTATATTCATCAATCTCGCTTTCAAAGGAATTATCCTCAGCACCAGCAAGTTCAATAACCGCCTTAAAATCTTGAATTGCACTATTCACTTTGTTCAAAGTTTCAATTTTCTTTTCAATCAACTTCTTGCGTTTGTTAATTTTAGAAGCATTTTGCATATCTTCCCAAAAATCCGAAGCAGACTGCAAGTTTTCAAGACTTTTGAGTTCATCATCAAGCCCAACAAACTTATTTTTTACTATATCCAATTTATTTTCAAATTCATCAAGAATTAACTTATAATCATAAATATTCATAATACATTTCCCTATTGATTATACATTTTATCACAACTTGTTGTTTTTGTCTAGAAAAAGAAAAGACTTGGATTGTTATTTGCCACCAAGCCTTTTGTTTTTATTTGTTATTAATCGTTTGTTTCACCACCATCATCTGTTTCTGTGTTTTTAACACTATCATCTGTCTCAATAGACTCTTCTTGTTTCTCTTCCACTTCCTCAGCATTTGTATTTTCAACAGAATCCTCTTCGCTAGTTTCGCTTAAATCCCTTTCACTTTCAGCAGGAGCCTCTTTACTTTCATTTGTTTCAGTTGGCACTTTAGAATTGTCAGAATCTTCAACAGTTGTTTCAGCGGTTCCATTAGTTTCTACGCTTTCATTATTATCTGCACCCTCTGTTTCTCCATCTTCTGTGCTCTCTGATGAAATTTCTTCGCTAGTTTCGCTTAAATCCCTTTCACTTTCAGCAGGAGTCTCTTCACTTTCATTTGTTTCAGTTGGCACTTTAGAATTGTCAGACTCTTCAACAGCACCTTCATCGGGTTCATTAGTTTCTACGCTTTCACTATTATCTGTCTCTTCTTTTTCCACATCTGTTTCTGCGTTTTCTGCATTTTCAATAGAGGCATTTTCGCCTTGTTCAACTACAACGGCTGTTTCAGTTTCTGACTCTTCCGAATTTTTAACATTAGCTATACTTTCACTTTCTTCTGCACTTTCTGGCTGAGAATCATTTTCTCCTCGTGGTTCATTTGAGTCAACAATTTCACCACTTTCCGCCATCCCCCTAAGTTCTGGAGGAAGATCTTCTTCACCCTCTTCTTCTGTGGTTTCATTAGTTTTTTCACCACTCAAATCAGATTCTTGTGCATTTTCTTCTTCGCCATCACCAAGTGTTACTTCGGTATCGCTTGTTTCGGTTTCAGTGTCGTCAATTTCCTCTTGCTTATTAGCCTCAAAACTCTTCATAATTTCGCTGTTTACAATTCCAGCCTCTGCAATACTCTCATCTTCAAACTCTTTAACAATATTACTATTTGATACATCACCTCTAAACGCAAAATGCTTTTTGATGGTATCGTGACTGCTCTTTTTCATTATATCGACAAAGTCCTCTTTAACCTTGCCACCTTTAAACACTGTTTTGATATTATCCTCAAAGACTGCAAGAGCCTCAACTATTAAAAGTTTTTTATCTCTTGAAGAAAGAGCATATAAAATACAAATTCCAAGGGTTTTTAACAACGGATAAACAAGTCCATTTGCAACAATAAAGGCGTGTTTAATATCCATTCTGCAATTTTCTATTTCTTCTGTATATTGTTTTTTATAATAATCAGCATTTACCTTTTGAAGTTTCTTTTTTTCAACCAAATAATCCAACTTGCTTATAGCATATTCTTTTGTTGCTCTAACAATTGCGTCAATTTTGACCTCATCAACTTTTGCAAGTTTAATAGGGTTTAAATCTTTCTCTATACGAGTAAATCTGCTCATACAAAATCTCCTATTTCACGAATTTTTATCTAATGTAGTTTCTTATACGAGACTTTAAGTCTCCCAAGAACTCAATATAAAGTCTATATAAATCAACTCTTTTATTTGTTTTTGAAATATCAATTTTGAAAGAATTGTATTTAGTATACACTTTAGCTTTAAACTTATCCGAAAAATAGGCAGAAGAAAATTGATTTTCGATAATTGAAAATGCATAGTTTGAAATATCATTCTTTTCTTCATCAGTTGCGACTCTGTAAGAATACTTCTCACCATCATAATCAATGCCGAATTTTTCTTTGCAAAGTTTTTCGTAAGGCTCCAATTTTTCAACCATAGAAATATAGAACTTATACATTTCAATTTGGCTTGTTGATTTTACAATCATTTTTTCCCTGTTTGAGGTCGATAACTCCTCGCAGTATATTTTTATAACGTTACTAAATACCGGAGCGTCTGTCTGCTTATTTGCCTTAATAGAATCAGTTATAAGACCAATTCTTGCAATTAAATCAACATTGCAATTTTTCTTCTCAGCACTAGCTGTTGCCATCTTTGACCAACCAGATAACTCAATTCCCTTTGTGTCAAATTCTTTAACCGTTGTATCTTTCATTGCTTTCTTTTCAGCAATTTTTTCCTTTGGCTGTTCAGCAACTTTTTCATCTTTATCATCTGCAACGAACTTATTGTCTATTCTAAGTAAATAATTAAGTTTATCAAGGGCTGTTAGTTTGCCATCTTTAAATTTTACAACTTTGAGAGATTCAATATAGTCATCAAGTTTTTTTCTGCTCTTTTCAATAGAGTTTTCAAGCCTCCTAATCTTTCCAATCTTTGAACTGATAAGACCAGAAACATTCATAGCTTTATTAATATTATTCCTCAAAATCAACCAAAGAATAATAAATCCAATCACAATTGAACTTGACAAAATTGGAACAATAAGTGCAAGTGCCTCATTTTTAATAAATGAACTAGAAAGGTCAATATTAAGTTTTGAAAGTAAAGGATAAGCTATTGCAACCATTGCAATACCAATTAAAAGCGTGCCTAAAATTAAAACCAAATAATTGTTTCTAAGTTGTTTTTTAACTGGTGATTCAAGAACAGACAATTCCTTTGATGAATAAACGAATCCATCTTTTGTTGAATGTTTTGAAGTCTCATATTCACTTATCAAGTCTTGAACAGATTTATAAAGTTCTTTTGCTTTCTTTTCCGTATCTTTGATGTAGATTGAAATAATTTCATCTAATTGCAAAAGAGAAGGGATATCCCCCTCTTTTGTAAACGACTTGGCAAGTCTTTTCATCTCTGCCAAATCAAAGAGTGGAATATCCTTATTATACTTTGCTCGAATATGATCGCGAATAACAATTTCAGATATATCATTCGCTTTTGATTCAATTTCATTATAGATTCTAATGTACAAGCAAACATTTTTCATCATTGCTAGCGACTCAATTTCGCCGAATCTATACATATAACATTTTCTCCTAAATTTTATTTCCCCCGATTGTTTAATTTTACCCTTTAAATTTTAATTATTGTTCTGGTGGAAAGGATTCAGTGCTTTTCCTTTTATCAGGACTAACACCCTCTCCGAACATTTCTCTTTGAATAATTGCATCAAGTGCACGAATCTCACCGTATGTAAGTTTTTCGCCTATAACCTTAACAACTGGTCTGCCACCCTCGAATACAAGTTCAATTGACTTATTAGAACCAGCAAGGACGTCCTCATTAAACACTTTTACAATCTTATTTCTTATACCAATTTGTTTTTGACCATTGTCAATGTTTAACGCTTCGCCACCTTTTCTTTCTATAAATTCATCACGGCGTTTTCTGTCTGCCGAGATGTAATTAGTTGTATTTACAATCGCTTCACCAAGATATCTTGTATCAACAATGTCTGAATCTTTGTGCTTCTCTGTATTGTGTGAGATAGCGACATCTGGAATCTCATAATGTACATCATTTTTTTCAATTGTGCCAGTTAAAGTGTAAGCCTCTGTGTCCCTTATAAATATCTCACCGGCAAGAATAACCATTGTATCTAAAAGCGCATTACCAACCCCAGATTCGTGAGATATACGACCTTGAAGTTTATCCCTCATACGGAATTCAAGCATAGAACCCTCAATTGTACATTTTGCAGCAGTTGCGTTTATACCTGGTTTTCTTGCCCCAGCATTTAGCTTTTTTGGTCTCTTTGAATTAATTGTTTTTTTCAAACCTTTTTCAAAAGCATCAATATCATTTTTACGCCTCATTAATTCATCAAATGATGGTTTTTCATCTAAAGCATTAATAGCTTTTTCAATCTCTTCAAGTTTTTTAAGTTCACTATCTGCTTCAACACCGTAAGTTAATAATGCTCTTTTATTCTTTACTAAGTCAGTCCTTAAAGCCTTTATTTTCTCTTCTAACGCTTCAAATGCTTTCTCGTATTCTTCCTCTGCGCTAAGAATCATTTTACCACATTCCATCATTTTGTCTTGGCAATCTTTAATAGCAGACTTCTTTTCTTCATCAGTTAGTTCAAAAATATCATTTAGCACCACAATAACATTAGTCATCGTTATAATAATTGTTTGCGCTCTTTCATTGCCAACTATCGCCCTCATGGATTCTGCAGTATTTTGAATATATATAGCTTTTTCCCAAATGGCAATTATAAGGTCATCATCAATAGGCTTTTCTTCTTCATCATCATATTTAAACACCTTAGAAGAAGCTCTCTTATCTCTAACTGAAGTCCTTGGAATGCTGCGAGGTACATCAGCATCATTTTCATCAAGGTCTACCCAGCTAAACCTTGATGCCTCATCTACTTCTGCACTGATGGCAGGTGTTTCTTCATCACCAAG
This sequence comes from Clostridia bacterium, assembly GCA_045588795.1. GTDB lineage: Bacteria > Bacillota > Clostridia > Christensenellales > UBA1242 > UMGS1908. The sequence continues at coordinate 12,830 of JAZNEY010000045.1, forward strand.
AAGTTCTTTAAATTTTTCCACATTCTTTCGTCTTGTAGCATTCCTTTCATCTTCTTCTTTATCACGCTTAGCTTGTTCAACAGCCCATGCTTGAGATAACGCAGATGCAAGTCTTGCCTGTTCAGCTAGCCTTGCCTGTTTTCTTGCCTCTTCCTCAGCTTGTTTCTCTCTATTAAGAGCCTCTCTTAATACGGCAATCTCCCTTGAGACCCTGTCTCTAAATTGAACTTCATTGTCTAACAACCTACGAACCATCGGTTTATTTTTCTCATAATTTTGAGAATCTATTGCAAGATTTATTTGCTCTAACAATTTTTTATTAAGTTCATCTAACTCGTTTATCCCTTTTTCCTTTTCCGCTATAGAAGCACCTGTCAAAGAACTAACTTCAGCAAGTTTTGAATCCACAGCATTATAGGCCTCACTAATTGCCTTTTCTCTTTTTTCATCTATCAATGGGTAATCAGGAATTTCATCATCTTCCTCAGCATCTTCATCCGCTCCAGCTGTTGCCTCTGGTAATGGTGCTTCTGCCTCCTCATCATCTTCCTCAGCATCTTCATCCACAACTGGTTCTTCCGCTCCAGCTGTTGCCTCTGCTCTCGGTCTCCTTACTCTTCTTGCTGGTGCCACTCGTAATGATGCTCCTGCCACAGTAGCAACTGCTGTCGCAGATTCTTTTTCAGTCGTAGATAAAATCCCCATAGGGCCAGCCATACTTGCAGAAACCGAATCATATGAAGCGGAACCGCTTGTAAGACTACTGTAAATCACCGATAATGATGATATTACACTCCTGTAATTATTAATTCTTGTGGCATCTGGAGGAGTCAAAGACAATTCCTTTTCAAGGCCTGAATAAGCACGAACAATGCCAGCATTTATTTCCGCCATTATAAGATAATTCTTTTTTAAGTCATCATCTCCGATTGTAGCGTTCATCAATGTAACAGTTCTGTTAAGTTCAGCACTATGTACATCATAATCTGCCTTTTCCGCAGGTGTAAGTTTGCCAGCAATCTCTGCATCAGCAATTCTTTTATCTACACCTTTTGTTGGCTCAATAGAATATTGTTGCCATGCAATAACTGCCATTTGCCTAAATTTAATCAAACCCTCTTTAAGTGGTTGCTCGCAAGCATTTTCTAACTCGCTTGTTTTTTTATTTACAGCCATTGCAATAACACTAGTTTTTGCATTAGAAACCATGCTAGTCATTGAAGCAATATTTCCACTCAATGCACTTCTGATTGTGCTAAATTCACTATCTGTTGACTCAGTAATTTGTTTAACAGTTTCTTTTGCATCTTCAAATTCATGAGCCAAATTATTAACATTTGCTATAACGGTGTTTTGTGCACTTTCAGCATTTGCAATAATATTTGGGACATCAAATGTATTGTAATCATTTTCTGCCGCAATAACATTACCAAACTCTGCACTATATAGCGAAATGTCTTTTGAGCCTCCACTTTCTAAAGTTGAATAAGCAGTGTGTGCGGCTGTTATAGCATTAAGTTTTGCTTGTGCATCAGCCTTTCTTGCCATTGCCTCAGCATAACCTCGTGTTCCGAGAGCAGGCGTACACGCACTAAGTTCTGCCTGTATTCTGTTTTCAATCGCTATGATGTTATTCCTCATTTCATCAATATCGCTTTGTACACTTGCTTCATACATTGAAGTTGCACTGTTAACTGCTCTTTTATCAAAATTTGCATTAAAATTATTTAATTCTGTTTGAGCATTACGCATTGCTTGTTTTGCGCTTTGAATCTTTCTTTGATGTTTTCTGTAAAACCTACGAGCTTCCTTTGCGTCTTTTATTCTGTCGGCGTATTTTTTTTCATTTCTCTTGTGTGCCATGACTCCGCCACCTACAACGCCTGCCGCCATAAGTGTCGCTCCCAAACCAAAAGGAACACTTGCGGCAGTTGCACCTGCGAGTACAGGCAATAATGTGATTGCTGCAATACCAGCAATTGCACCAAGTGCACACCAACCTAAAATTGTAAAAAACTTCCCCCACCTGCAAGAATTTAGTTCATCAATCGCATCTTGATTTTCAAATTCAATATCTTCTAAAGATTTTCCGTCAACACCCTTTGCAGGATCCTCATAATCCTTGGTCGCATCTTGCAATGCTTTTTCTAAGGTGTCTCTTCTTTTTCCAGTACCATTTATTTCTTCTTTGTAATCATCAACAAGTTGCTTTTCATCTTCAAGTTTTGGAACCACTCCGTTTCCAACCGCTTTTACTGCATCAATTGTTGAATATGTAAATCCCGAGCCCGGAACTACTATGGCTGTATTTATATTAGCCTCAGACACCCCTGGATGTTCCCTTTTATACTTGTTATAAGCATGAACAAATCTAAAAATTGTATTGAACTCACTTGCTGATGTAATTGAATCAAAATTAAATGTTGCCATTTCCTTTTCTCCCTTTATATTTTCCTATTTCACATAGCCAAAAAACTTTTTGTTTTTATGCCCAAAAGGCTTCCTCTGTCTCTTCTGCTTCCGTTGCGATAGAACTATGTAAGTTCTTTCTTGTATCTTTCTTGTAGTCATCTACCATTGATACACTTGGGTCAAACATTCCGCCAATTCCAAAATCACTATCTATTGCACTAAGTTCTGTCGCATAATTGGAATCATTTATTTTACCCCTTGCATAATCTCTTTCAACACTTGAAACTGCAAACTTAAACCAGTTTCTACCGTGCGTAACTGCCCAATCGTGCTTAGTAGGTGATGCCTCACATTGTGTTAACAAATCCCTCCACCTTTCTTCCATTTCATCTATCGCTTGTCTTGCCTCTGAATTGAACTGGTTGTTGTCAACAATCTGAGCCTCTGACTCGAATTCATTGGTCTTTGCAATTGCATCTGTTTCAGCACCCAACTTTGCAGCCTTTTTGCTATCTAATGTTTTTTGAGCATTCTTCTCATTTTCGATTGCCTTTTTAAGCTCTTCTGCTTGCGTTTTTCCTGAAAATTTATTTCTTCCCTTTTTATTCCACCATTCTTGGCGTTTTTCCTTGTTTGGCCAATGATACAATAACCCAAAGCCAAGAACTCCAACCGCTGCCGGACTAAGCCCAACAAGTAATGCAGACACAACTCCTAAAAACGGACTTAGGAATGCGAGAGACCCTGTCAATGCAAGAAGTGCTACAATCCCAAGCACTGCAAGATTTAAAAATCTGTTGCCATTTCTTTTATTCTTTGCTTTTTTTGTCTTTTTCTTTGCAACATCTACTTCTTTTTCCAGTTTTTGCATTTCATCTTCACTGTACTTTGCAACTTCCGCATCTGCATCATTTTTTGCAGTTTCCAGTTCTTTGATGTAATTTTTTCTTGCTTGAAGTAAAGCACCCCTATCTGCAACTGAACCAGCTTTTTCCCTAATAAATTGTGCAAGTCGTTTGCACTCATCATAGCCACCAGGAAAATCCCCTGGATATTGGTCAAATACCTTAGCGATTTTCGCATCCTCTGTCCATGTGCCATCTGAGAATGCAACATTAATAGCTGAGAACTTATTTTGAAAGTCAATGGCTTTTGTAAACATTTCTGCTTGAGTCATAACATATCCCCCTTTTATTTAACTCACGCTATGTTTTTTTTAGTTGGCAATATTATATCACAGTAAGTCAAATAAATCAATACTATTATAAAAATTAATATAGAGAAAGTCAAACTCGATTGTGCCACATTGAATAATTTTATGAAATTTTGATAAATTTTTAAACCAAGTTAATCAAATTTTTTATCTAAAAATCAAACCCAAATATAAAAAACTGAGCAAAATCATCTTTCGCTCAGTCTAAATTTAATATTTGCTATGCTTCTTTACCACAGCAATTTTTATACTTTCTTCCACTCCCGCATGGGCATGGGTCATTCCTTTTAACAGAGTCTTTTGTGTTTGTTACAGTTCCCTTAGCGGAGTGTTCCATAACAGATGGTCTTTGTTGCATTGGTTGTGGCTTTGGTGGACCAACTTGCACATTGATTGCAAGCATAATATTAGCAACGCCAATTCTCATATTTTCAATCATTTCTTCAAACATATCAAATCCCTCTCGTTGGTAAATGTTGATTGGGTTTTGATTTCCATATGCACGAAGCCCGATTCCTTGTCTAAGTTCATCCATCTCATCAATATGCGTAATCCATCTTCTGTCAAGTTCTTTAAGAAGAATAAGCCTTTCAATTTCCTCTATGTTTATGCCTTTTTCTTTGAATTCTTCGGTCTTGTTTCTGTACTTTTGAATAGCCTTTTCAATAACCATTTCTTCAATTTCTTTCTTAGAGTGAAGTTCAAGAAGTTCTGGTGTGATAAAATTGGTCTCAGGTTCAATTATTCTTCTTTCAAGAGCCATATTAAAGCCATCAATATCAGCATCTTCAACCTCATCAAAGTTCATAAACTCGTTAACAATAGTACTTGAAGCCTCAGAAATCATATCAAGAATTTTATCGTGCATACTTAATCCATCTAAAATCTTGTTTCTTTCCTCATAGACTTCTTCTCTTTGCTTGTTCATAACATTGTCATATTCTACGACTTGACGGCGAACAGAGTAGTTTCTGCCCTCAACTTTCTTTTGTGCAGTTTCAACGCTTTTTGAGAAGAATTTCATCTTGATTGAAGTATCTTGTTCAAGTTTGAATAGTTCAGCCATCTTTTTAAGTCTTTCACTTCCAAAGATACGAGCAAGGTCATCATCTGCTGAAATATAGAACACAGAAGAGCCTGGGTCGCCTTGTCTGCCTGCACGACCTCTAAGCTGATTGTCAATTCTTCTGCTTTCGTGTCTTTCTGTTCCAATTATACGAAGTCCACCAAGAGCCTTAACCTCTTCTTTTTCACGGCTTACAACTTCTTTGTGCTGAGCTAGGAATTTTTGAAAATCCATCTTGGCTTTCAAAATTTCTTCATTAGTTGTAGGGGCGTAAGACACCGCCTCTTCAATCATTTCATCAGAGTAGCCGGCTTTTTTCATTTCTTCTTTCGCCATAAACTCAGCATTACCGCCTAGCAAAATATCAGTACCACGACCAGCCATATTTGTTGCGATTGTAACCGCACCAACCTTACCAGCTTGTGCAACAATTTCCGCTTCTCTTGTATGATTCTTTGCATTCAATACATTATGAGCAATTTTCTTTGAACGCAAAATTTTTGAAATTTCTTCTGACCTTTCAACCGTTGTTGTACCAACAAGCACCGGTTGTTTTCTTTCAACACAATTTGTGATGTCATTGATGATTGCATTTATCTTTGCTTCGTGAGAAAAATAGAATTCATCATTTTCATCAACTCTTATCATTGGAAGATTTGTAGGGATAACAACTACATCAAGTCCATAAATATCGCGGAATTCACCCTCTTCTGTTTGAGCAGTTCCCGTCATACCTGACATTTTTTCATAAAGTTTGAAAAAGTTTTGCAAGGTGATTGTTGCAAGCGTTTTGTTTTCTGCTTTTACCTTAACACCCTCTTTCGCCTCAATCGCTTGGTGTAAACCGTTGCTAAATCTTCTACCAACCATAATACGACCAGTAAACTCATCAACGATATAAACTTCATCATTGGAAACAATGTAATCATTGTCTCTTTTCATAATAAACCTTGCACGAATGGCATTGTTGATATTGTGATTCAAGTCGGTATGCTCAACATCACTTAGGTTTCCAATGTTAAAATATCTTTCCGCCTTTGCAACACCACTTTCGGTTAAGTGAATGGTTTTTTGTTTTTCATCAATAGAATAATCTTCTGCTGTTAAATTCTTAGCAAACTTATCTGCAATAACATACTCTTGACTGCTTTCGCCACTAGGTCCACTTATGATAAGCGGAGTTCTTGCCTCATCAATCAAGATACTATCAATTTCATCAATAATGACATAAGAATAGCCACGAGCAAGCATTTGCTTTCTGTTTACAGCCATATTATCACGAAGATAATCAAAACCAAACTCACTGTTTGTTCCATAAACTACATCACAAGCGTAAGCCTGTCTTTTTTGTTCTGGTGTTTGTGCCGAATAAACAAAGCCAACAGTAAGCCCAAGAAACTTATGCACCTTTCCCATCCACTCAGCGTCTCTTTTTGCAAGGTACTCATTAACTGTAACAATATGCACAGGCTTTCCTGAAAGTGCATTTAAGTATGCTGGAAGTGTAGAAATTAAAGTCTTACCCTCACCAGTTCTCATTTCTGCAATTCTGCCTTGGTGCAAAGCAATACCACCAAGAATTTGCACATTAAAGTGTCTCATATGTAACACTCTTGTACTAGCCTCACGCACAACTGCATAGGCATCAACAAGAATGTCATCAAGTGTTTCACCTGTTTTAAGTCTTTCTTTTAGCACATTTGTTTGATTTGCAAGTTCTTCATCAGACATATTTAAATATTTGTCCTCAAGAGAATCTATCATATCTGCTATTTTTTGAAGTTTTTTCAAACTTCTTTTATTATCTAAATTAGTAAGCCAACCCATACGAATCTCCATTTTAATAATATTCTTCTTTTATTTTACAATATTTAGCACAAAATCGCAACAAAAAAAATAGTGTAAAATGAATATAAAGTGTCCATTTCCCCATATTTTGCTAATTAAGTAGCCTTTTACCAGCAGTTAGAACATAAATTCTTGCAGGACTTCCCTTTCTAATTTCTTTTGAAAGTTCATTAGCAGTCGCTCCGGTTGTGAAAATATCATCAACAATTAATATGTTCTTAAAATTTAAAATACATCTCCTGTCCAAAGAAAATGCTCCTTTGATATTTTCTTGCCTTTCACGAAAAGTCAAACCTTTCTGCTTTTGTACCTCATCTTTCTTTGTTACAGCCTTAGCGAGTACCGGAACACCAGCAAGTTTTGCAAGTTCTTCTGAAATTAACTCCGCTTGGTTATATCCTCTTTCTTTGAGTCTAGTTTTTGTTGTAGGCACTGGAATGATGACATCAACTTCAATGCCCCAATCTTTCAGTGTATCAAACATAAATCTTGCAAAAAACTTTGCTAAATATTTTTCATTTCTGTATTTAATACCAAGAATTGTTCCCTTAGTTTGCTCGTTATATTCAAAAGAGGCTCTTGCCTCATCAAACACAAAATCGTGAGCTCTACAATTTTCACAATATCTATTCCCATCTGGCAGAGGTTGCCCGCACTTTTTGCAAAGATTGCCGGTCAATAGCGGAAACGATTTTGCACATTCATCACACAAGTGATATTCAAAATTTGCAATTTCCCTGCCACAGACAAAGCAAGAGTATTCTGGAAACATTTCATCATCAAAAAACTCAACCAAAGTTTTCATAAGTTCTTTAATTTTCATACACACTCCAAGAGGTTATTTAACTAAATTATATCACGCACTAAAAGATTTTTCAAATTTTTTGAAAAATTTTAAAAAAAGTGTTGCATTATTCAAATTAATAGGTTATAATTCATATGTTGTTATTAAGCAACACAAATTAAATATTCCTCCTTAGCTCAGCCGGTAGAGCACTCGACTGTTAATCGATAGGTCGTTGGTTCGAGTCCAACAGGGGGAGCCAAAGAAACACTCAGAATATTGTCTGAGTGTTTTTTATATCATAATATTAATTGACTTAATTTAATTTCTTTGATATATTATGAATATCTTATATAGTTTAACCATAATTTAATTAGAGGAGAAGTTTTATGGCTTATTGTCCAAAATGTGGAAGTGAAATTCATAATGATGCGGAAATTTGTGTTTCTTGCGGTTGTAGGGTTAAAAGTTCACCTATATCAATATCTGAATCAGATATGACAAAAATTGCAAGATTTTTATTAACATTTTTCCTAGGTTGGATTGGCAGTTTTATCATTAATCACACAGATTTAAAACCTGCCGGCTGGACATCAAGAACTTTTGCTTACTTTTTCTTATCACTAATAACTTGTGGAATTTATGGACTCATTGCATCAATTTGTAATTTTTCTTTTGACCCAACCCAACAATCAAATATTGGCTATTTTAAAGATTAGTAAGTAAGTTTTTTATTAAATTTAAACGGGATTAACTTTGAAAGTTAAGCCCGTTTTCTTTTAAATAAACTTGAAAAATAAAATTGCAAAAACGACAAACATTTGTTAGAATAGAATTATACAAAAGAGGAGGTTTTTATTTTAATGAAAGATATAGTTATTTTTCCCTGCACTTCTGCTGAAAATTTTACAAAAGAAATCTGTGATGAACTTAATTTACCAGTTGGAGAAATTTCTCACTTCAAGTTCGTAAACGACAATAATTTTGTGCAACTAAAAGAATCTGTTAGAGGCAAAGATGTTTACATAGTTCAAACAACAGAGCCACCAGTCAACGAAAGAATTATTGAGCTTCTTATAACTGTTGATGCAGCTAAAAGGGCTGGGGCAAAAAAAATCACAGCAGTTCTTCCCTACTTTTTCTATTCCCGTTCAGATAAAAAAGACCAATCAAGAATTCCAGTAACAGCAAAATTAATGGCAAGCCTACTTGAAGCATCTGGCATAAACCACGTTCTAACCTGTGACCTACATAACAGTGCAATTCAAGCATACTTTGATATAATTTGCGACAGAGTAACAGGTGCATTTTTACTTGAACAGTATTTCAAAGAAAAGAATTTTAAAGATATGGTTGTTGTCGCAACTGATGCTGGAAGTTCTAAGAAAGCATACAAGTATTCAAAATATTTCAATTGCCCAATGGCACTTATTGACAAGCAACGCGCAAGCAATGATGACAAAGTTGTTGCGACCAACATTATTGGTGATGTAAAGGACAAAATTGCAGTAATTTTTGATGATGAAATAAGCACAGCCGGAACACTTGTAGAAGCCGCAAACATTGTCCATCTGCACGGAGCAAAAGAAATTTATGCAGGTGCAACACACGGGATTTTTGCAGGAAATGCAATTGAGAGAATAAAAAATTCTAAAATAACAGAGGTTGTTGTAACAAACACCGTTCCTGTGCCTGATGAAAAAAGAATTGATAAAATAAAAGTTGTTTCAATTGCCCCATTATTTGCAGAAGCAATCAAAAGACTAAACGAAGAAAAACCTCTTGGCGAACTATTCATTTACGATAAATAACTAACCTAATCAAAAAAAGACTTAATTCCTAAACGAATTAAGTCTTTTTTGCTAAACCATTTATTCTGCTTTTTTGTCTTGGTCTTGACTTTTCTTACCTTTACCCAAAATCATAACCAAGTGTTTTTTGATTTCTTGTTTCTCCTTTTGAGCCATTATATATCCTTGCTTTTTAGCTTCTGCCTTCTTCTCTATCTTTGCATATTTTTTCTTTTCTTTTTCAATCTCATTCTTCTCTCTAAACTTTCTCTTGTACTCTTCCATTCTTGCTTCTTCTGGCGATAATTCTTTTTCTATCCCAAACTTCCTCTGAACGAACTTTTCAAGTGGAGCATCTACCATTTTCCAAACATTGCCTTTCAGTTTATTTGGGTCAAGTATTTCAAAATCTTTTTCAAAAGCATATCTAAAATCTCTGATATATCTTTCTGCAAAGATTTTAATACATTCCATAGCAACTTGTGCAAATAACAAAACACCTGAAAGAATTAAAAGAATCTTAGCAAAATCATCAATTCCAAACTTAACCAACTCAACAATGTTGAAAACAAGCATTGTTGCGTTTACAATATACTTTAAAAAATTTTTTGTTCTTACGAATTCTTTGTTTTGTTTCTTTTGTTTGTGATGGCTAACTAAAAACACAATGAAAGTTACCAATGATAACAATGTTAGTACAGAATAACTAACCAAAAAAATCATTTTGTTTAAATTGCTATAAATAGAATATCCATAAAAAACAATGAAGACGCTTTGCATAATGCATAAGGTTATAAACCACGCCCTTTTGATATCATCTAACATACTAGACAATACACTTCTTGAATTTTCTGCAATCATAATATTTTCTCCTTAATTAATTTTGTAAAACTAAACATATTATATTACAAACATTTACAAATTTCAACAAAACCCGTTTTCCCTTAAATGGTTTAAATGT
>JAZNEY010000046.1:0-3757 GCA_045588795.1 Clostridia bacterium
TACATCTGCCCATACTCGCAAGTTGTGAAGAAATTTATCTTTCCTTATGAAAGTAGCCTCAACTTTCCACAATTTGTCTTTTCTTGCTTTTTCCTCGCAAAGTTTAACCACAAACACACCCACAAGATTTGCCAAGCCAACAACGAGCATTTTCAACCAAATGGGTAACTCGCAAACTGTCAACACTACAATGTAAGTGTAAAGTCCGTAAGCAACTGCATTTACCATTGAGGCAACATATTTGTTACATTTAATAGTTGCAATGCTTTTTACTGTCTGAATAATAACATTGATAATGTTAAAAATTACAAATAACCAGAATAAAGACCAATCCATTTTTTACCCTCCTTTTACCAAACCATAGGAATTGACAAGATGTAAAGCACAAATGCAAGGATATTGAGAACGGTTGCTTTTAATGATTTGTCAAAGTCAAGTGTATAAACAAATCGACTGGCAAGGATTACTCCCAAAAGGAAAAATACTGTTTTTGTGAATGTCATTTTGAATTACCTCTTTTCTTAATTTCTGTAATTATTATAGCACACTTTGTATTGTTTGTCAATAGTTTTAACCAAAATAATCTTTTAATTTTTGTGAGGTTTCTTCCACGATACCTACTCTTCTAAAAATTCTATTTACTGTATCATTTACACCTGCCTCAATAGTAGGATAATCAACAACAAAAAAATAACTTAAATCAATAGAAAATAAGTCTGTGCGAAAAATTTTCCATTTAGGTCTACGAATACGATAAACAGATACCGCTACCATTGATGAGCCATCATAGATTGCGATTACTTTGTAAGGGATACCATTTCTTGTAATTTCTGTAACTTTTTTCATACTTATTTACCTCTCATTTCTTTAATTAGTCCTGCAACTATAATAATAATCCAAAATAAATGGAAAATTATCCAACCGATTATAACTTTCATACTTAATTACCTCTCTTTCAGTGTCTTAATTATAGCAGATTATCCAACAGAAATCAATAGGCAAAATAACCAAAATTGCGGCCGCCCGTTTGTGCATTCTGCTGAACCCGTCCCGGGAAGAAAAACCCGGGCGACCGCACTTCACCACATTAAAGCAGTAAAGTGCGGAGCACAGAAAAGGAGAGGTAACAAAAATGTAACTTGTTAGTGGGATGGGGTTGTTAGAGGACAACCCCTCAAAACCTTTAAGACCTCGGAGCAGACAAAACAATTTTGAATTTTCTGTCATTGTAAATAAAAGTTAATTCTCTTTCGGCATTTACAACATCAAGGTTGTTTGCTCTTGGAGTTAAACTCTCAACCAACAAATCAATCAATTCTCTTTTGTCATTGTCGGCTTTTCGTTCTCTCTTGGTAAAATTGTAGGCGGTGGGAGTTCTTGGCACAATTCGTGCTTGCTTGCTCGCCTTTGATTGTTCAGCGGTCAACTCAAAGAGTTTTTCACCCTTGTCAATCTGTTGGTCGGCTTTAAGCACCTCAATAGCCTCACTCTCTGTGATACCTAAATTTTTCATCAAGAGGTCAATGCGATCTTTATCCATTTTATCTCCCCCTTTGATAATAGTATAGCATACTTTTAGGGGTTTGTCAAGGGGAATTTTTCAATTCCCCTCAACTTTTTTGAGATTACTCGGCAAGGGAGAAGTAAGCAACTCCCTTTACCTCTGTTCTCTCGACCACACCCTCTTTAATGAGCTGACGCACAAGAGCAGAAACTTTCTGATTTGTGAGGTCTGCAAGAGCAGTATTGGACTTAATGAGATTGGAAATGGTGTATTTCTCACCCTTTACCATACCCTCAACGATTGCGGACTTAATGCCCTCGTTAGCAACCTGTGTTGCAGTAGGCTTACCTGCGGACTTTGAGGATTTCTTGTTGAGAGCCTCAATTCTGCCCTCTACGAACTCACGCAGATTGTCGGGGAGGTTAGGGAGAGCAAGAATCTCGTTGAAATAATCTCTCTGTGTCATTTTCTTATTAGCCATAGTATCAATTCCTTTCTTGCGGTAGGTCGCAACCCAAAATTTGATTTTGTAATCTCTCTTGATTACATACTTATTATAGCACACTCTGTGCCATTTGTCAAGGGGTTTTTGAAAATTTTTTCAAAAATTTTTTCGAGTCGGTTCTATCGTTGAGCGTCCTCATTGATTGCCTTCGCCCCTGACATTATTATTATAGCACACTTTGTGCAGTTTGTCAAGAGGGTTTTCAAAAGTTTTTTCATAACTTTTTTTCAACCAACACCACTGCCACTCCTGCAGGCTCGGCGTATTCCCTGTGGACTCATTTTTAACTGGAATAACTCTTTTCGTCTGTCATTCCCTCCTGACATTATTAAGTATACACTATTTCAACTGAAAATGCAATAGGTAAAATGCACAAATTTAGGATAAAAATTAAATGAAAATTTGTGCAACTTTTCTCTTGACAAATTGGTGGCGGATGTGATATAATAGATCCGGCTCTGACGAGCCGCCCGGGCGCAAATAAAAAAAAACGAGAATCTTTTCAGATTCTCGTTTTAAAATTAAATCAGAGGGAGTGAGGGGAAGAGATTAAATTTCTTCCCACTCGGCAGAATTTGTACTCTCAAAGGAGATTTCGTCCCATATTATATCATTATCCTGAAGCCATTTCAAAAAACGCACTTGCTCATCTGTGAGTTCAATAAGATGCTTTTTGTTGTTATAGTCATCCTGAACAATGAATTTTGTTCTCTTTGAAATAGGGGCACCATTCTGACTGTGAGGGCAATTTCCGCAAGGGTTAAAGGGGTTGTTAAAATCATTTGAGTTCATCATAAAATCATTTCCTTTCTTAACTTTCTGTAATTATTATAGCATACAATTTTTAATTTGTCAATAGGTTTTTTTACTTAATTTCAATTTTTTTTGGATAGAGATTAGCACTACCATTAAGAATATCCTCAATATCATTAAGAATCAGGTCAGATAAGAGAATATTGTGGTCTGCTCCATTAGTCATCATTAAAGAATAAGTTTCTCCGTTATTCATACATACATTAATTGTCTTTTTACCAAGAGCAAAAGCATACCCAAGTTCCCAAGCAGTGCCACTATCGGAATACATACCCCAATTAAGAACAACTACAATATCGCACTTTTTAATTGCTGAAATATCTACACCGAAAACTGCCTCGCCCCATGCCTGATTACTTAATTCCCAAGCATCATTTATTTCGTGCTCCTGCGGAACAAATAAATCATAACCTTTACCTCGTAGGTTGTCAATAACTGCTTTATAGAGTTTGAGTTCTGCTTCATTAAAGAATGGACTTGCTAAATAAATTTTCATTTTGTTTCATTTCCTTTCCTTTACTGTATCTATATTATATACTATATTGAGCCAAAAGTCAATAGTCATTCTATACAAATTTGCGGGCCGTGTTTTGTGCGGTTTGCCGGTTCCCCGGGCGGTTTGGCTGAGCCCCTTGCTATATAGGGGTCAGCCGTCCGCAGATTTTAGAATTTTTCATGTTTCATATTGTGAAGAAAATTCTCGAAGTAGTCAACGATATTGGTATTTACAGGGTCAACTGTTTCACCCAAGTGCCAACCTTTGCGAACTTTCGCACTATCATCAATGAGAATTGCTTTCTCATTCTCGCCGAGGTATCGTCTTACACAGTCAGCCTTTGTAGTGCCATATGCCACTCCATGAAAGTGGTCGCAGGGGAAACCCATTCTTTCAAGCCACTCTCTTTTGGCTCTGCGAACTTCGTCTTTATATTCCT
>JAZNEY010000047.1:0-17316 GCA_045588795.1 Clostridia bacterium
AGAAATCAAAAGGCTAGACTCATAAAGCAAAATCGAAAATGGCATAAAATGGGCATACTTATAACCATTTACAAGTCAAGTGCAATTTTAATTATAATTAATTCCTTTTATATACATTAAAATCTTTCAAAGCATTTGAAATTTAGTTTAACATTTTAAGATTTAATAAAAATAATTTTGCTTGCTTTGAAAATTAAAAATACATTTTTGATTTGCCCCGTATAAGATAGATTAAAAGGGGACTTTTACATTCGTCAATTTTATACTATGTAATATAAATCAAAAGGGCTGTTTTGTCAACTATTATTTATTATATTATTATCAATTTATTACATAAATTAACACAAATATCAAAATTTTTGCTATTATTTCATAATTATTTATTATTCATTAAATTTTTATATAATTTTTACTATTAGAATTTTTCATTCTTTTTAATGGGGACCCCTCTGCTTATTTTATAAGTTTGAGCCTCCACCAAAAAAAGTTCTCTTTTTTACACGCCTCCGACAATTTCATCAATGTGCGAAAGTATATACTCTTTCACCATCTTTACAGCGTCCTCGTTCCCTTTTGCAACTGAGTAGGCAGTTTCAAACTGGTGCTCGCACACACTTTCAGCAGTTTTGATTATGTCGCTAATTTCTTCAAGGCTCCCCTCGACTTGACCGCTCGCACTTGGAACGGCCGTGCAATCATTTTCAATATCTTCTGCACTTTCTTTCTCCGCATATTCTTCTGCCTCTTCTTCAATTACCTCTTTTTCTTCTATCTCTGGTCTTGCCTCTGTTGCCATAATCGGCTCAATTACCACTTGGTTTTCTGCTTTCTCTTCTCCTGCATTCATAGGCTCAACAATAATTTCCCCCTCGCTTTCTTCTTCAATAATTTCATCTTGATTTAGTGATGCAACCTCCTCCTTTTCCTCTTCTCCCGAAATTACCTCGCCAAGCATAAATGTCAAAAGTTCTATCACCCCAGACATATCGCCATTCGAATTTTCTATCATCTGATTTAATTCTTTGACCTTTTCAACTAGATTAGTTTTAATTTTACCCATCATACAATCATCTCCTTTATTATTATTTAGATTTCCATTTGCTGTCATTTCTTCATAAGAAAATGTTATTCCTGTCGGCTCGTTGATTATCCCAAGCACAACCAATAATCCTGCGATTAGCGTTGCAATGTCAAGCACAAGTGCACTGTCAAGTTCGTAGCCAAACTTGGAAAGTACTATCCTTGCTATCAAAATAATTGCCGACACCAGTTTTATCCAAAAGTTGTAACTTTTCAATTTCGACATTTTACCCTCCACTTTTCATAGTTTTTGATAAATTTTCCTACTTTCTTCGCATAATCTCATAGTAAACATCAAAGAAACTTTCGCCTAGGTAATCTGCAAATCTTTGGTCGCCCGCAAGTTCTTTAATCGCCTGGTCTTTTGGAATCTCTGCAAAATAATTTAGCACGCTTTCTTTGATTTCTTTTTCTTTTGTCTTTTTTGCTATACCTTTATACTCTTTTGCAAGTTCTTCCTCTCTTTCTCTCGCCTCTTTTAGTAGCCCCTCTCTTTTAGATTGATAGTCTGCTTCGAGTTTCTCGACACTATTGTTAAATTCAATTGCCTCTTTTTGCTTTTTATATAATTTTTCAGTCTCTTCTTTTATTTGCTCATCAATTTCAATTGCGTACTCAATGTCAAGATTTTCAAGAGAGATTTCAAGTTCGCTTTTGAGGTTTTCTATATTTTGTTCTAGATTTTCAAGTCCCGCCGAAAGTTCCCTTGCAAGATTTGATAAACTTTCGGCCTTGTCCCTTTCAAGTCCATTTATCGAAAGCACCGCAATAGTCGACCTTGCAAGCCCACGCTTTAAACTTTCATTACTAGATTCAATTTTTGCGTTGTCATAAATCTCGTTTATCTCCGCCTCACTCGAAGTCGCATTGTTGATTAATTCTTCCTTTTGCGAAATCAACTGATTTTCCTTTCTTTTTGCATTTTCAATTTGCTTGTTTTTATCTTCTTCAAGCAAAAAGTTCAATTTTTCTTCAACTTGTCTTTTAATTTCATCTTCATCAAGTTCGGGAACTTCAAGTTTTTCAAGATTTAAACTGTCCTTGACTTCTGGAATTAAATCTTCGTAGTAATCTTTGTCGGTTTTTTCGCTGTGCTCTTCGTTTATGTCATCTAAAAGTTCAAAAAGTTCATCAATATCTTTCGGCTTGATTTCCTCTTCTGGCTTTTCTTCCTCAATTTCTTCGTCCTTTTCCATCTCGTGAGGCATATTTTCATAATTTTTTTCGCTGTCCATATCATATGGCTCTGCTTTTAAAACTTTTGTTAATTCTTTCTGCTCTCTTGGGGTCATACTAACTTGAATTTCTTCTTCATTATCACTTGATTCTAAATTCTCCTCATCAAGCAGACTTTTAAAATATGCACTTGCACTTTTTTCAATTTCCTCTTTTGTTGTTGGCTTTTTCTCTTCTTCGCTGGACTTTGTGAAAACCACACCCTTTTCAATAGGCGAAAGCATTTTAGTTTTTATTTGTCCAAGCCCCGAAAGTTTTTGAATTTTTTTCTTTTCGCTCTCCGTTAAACTTTTCTTAACTCCTGCCATTTTTTTACTCTCCTTTTATTTTTTAATAGTCTAGTTCTATCATTCCAATAGTGTTTGTGTCTTGAACTCGCAAAACAACGCCATCATCAAAGGGCTGACAAGTGTGCTTTCCAAGCTCTTGAATTACTTTTGCTGAAAAATTTTTACCCTCTTTTGTAAGTTCCTTAAATCGAACTACGCCATCTCTTCCAGTGTAAGCAAAAATTATTTCGCCATTTTTTCCTATCACACCCTTAATACCTGTTCCATATCCAAGTCTTTTGGTTTTTGCACTGAATGTCATAAACTTATCGCCTCCTAAAATCTTTCTGCTTTATAGATGTAGTTTGATACTTATGCTAAGCGGAACACTTTCACCGCCAGAGCCCGGAAGATTTACGACGTTGTATTTTGCTTCAATTGAGTCGCCATATCTCAAAGGTGATACGCTTGCATAATTTTCAATTATTGGAATTGCAACCGTTGTAAGCCCATTTTTTCTAAAAATTAGCATAACATTTCCAACAATTTCAATATCCTCAATTGAAGTGAGTGGAATTTCAGAAGTTGGAAAAGTAGATTTGAAAATCGTTCTTGAAATATCCGCATTTGAGTGTCTGATATTTATATAACTGCTCGCAAGTTCAATTGAGTACCTGCCATCAATCGACCAAAAAGTTTTATTTACCGCCGAACTTATACTCACATTACCAATTTTTGAGAAACTGTCGCAGTAGAACATAATTCTACAATTACTGACAACTTTCTTTTCGTTGTAGGTCGAGTAGAAAAAACCATTATTTGCAAAGACCCTATCACAGCCATAGTTATGCACAAAATTCAAAAGTGCGGTTTCACTTCTCGTGTAATAGCCCGTACTTTTAAAGATGTAGGCTAGTTTCTCACCGCTATTTGCGTCATACCCAAGCCCATATGCGTCCTCTAAAACCGAGCCACTTGTAACGTGGAAATTGGTAAGAACTCTTCCAAGTGCGTAATAAATCGTTCCAGTTAGAGTTGTTTTATCCTCGCTTTGAACAAGATATCCCATATACGTGTCATCAGAATTAACAATTCCAACAATGTATGAATTTAGAGCATTGCACCTGTTAAAGCGGAAAATATCCCAATGACTGTTTTGAATATCACCCCAAGGCAAACTGAATTCGCCTTTAACAAAAGCCTCGCCCGACAAATAATAGTAGTCGGTGTAATTAGTGCCGGTGTTTGGGTTAAAGGAGCGAACAAGCATTATGTCATCACAAACTCTAATATCGGTCATAAATTCAAGGTCTACCGCCGAGCAGTCTTTCTTTATAAGCGACCCGTAATACGCCTCATAGTAGTCAAGCCTGCCATCAACTAAAAAAGCAATCGCTCTGCCATCAAGCGAGTAAACACGCTCTATGTCATATTGATAGTCCATCTCGCCAAAGGGCGAATAATTAACGCTCCCAATTTCAAGCCCGTAATTTACAATGTCGGTGTTTATGACAAGTGCATCACTCGTTGCATCATATAGCTCAACAATTTCTTTGACATATGGCTTTGTAAGTCTAATAGTCATATAGTGGTCGGGCGAAACAGTCTCAGTCATAAGTGTTGTCTCGCTTTCAAGGTCGTAATTTGAAAGCCTAAGCACTGGAACAAAGCCACAAGTCAAAATAGTCTCAGCAAAGGCAGGTCCAGATTCAAGCGTAACATCACACCCGAAATTCAATGTCAAACTGGTCGTGTTGAGGGCAGATGCGCACAAAAGTTCCTCTCCGCCACTCATTTTATACTTGTATTGGACAGGCTCGAATGTGCCCGTTCTATTATCGCCTTTAATTGCTCTAAAAACAAAATCGTTATCTTCTTGGAATTTGTGCCCGAGAAAAATTCCAATCAGCGGATTGTCCCCGCATAAAAAACCCATATTGGAGTTTTCTGTTTCGAGTTCAAGATTGATAGTAACAGTCAAAACAATTTCTTCGCCCGCCCCAACTTCAATTGCACTTGGAAGAACAAATCTGTTGACAAGCGTACTTCCAGTTTGGGTACTAGCCACCCCGACCTCCGAAATCGACACCCCCTCTATTGATTTAACCCTCGCACTTTTCGTTACATATAGATTTCCTTTCGCCGGGTCAATATTGTAACTTTCAAGTGTCATCTCAAAAGAATCTATAAAACCTAATAATTTGTGCGTATCCGGAGTGTTCACAGCAACGCTAGTCCCAATGCACAAATAGTTGAAATATGGCGAAAAACCTTGAATCTCCGAAAGGACCCCAACAAGCATAGTGTTGTAGACTACTTTCTTCTCGCCATTTATCTCATATTCAAGTTTGTTGTGAATTTTCATATTCAAACCTCTAATTTCTATAAAATTTTAATAATAAGTTATAACCGCCGAGCAATAAAGTTTGTCGCCACTGCCATAGTTTAAATCTGGAGCAATTTCAAACAAGAAGTTCGCATTTTTAGTTGTAGTTGCAATGACCGTTGTTCCGCTTGATGAACTTTTGAGCACGCAAACGCTTGTATACTTTTTAGATTTATTTGCCGGGAACTCACTTTCAAGCGAGATATTTCCATCTTGAATGGTTTTGTAATAAGGAAAGCCATCTTTAATGTAGCAAACCAAAATGCCTTGCCTATCCTCAAAAGTGGCAACCGAAAAATTTGTAATGCCACCGGCGGGCACACAAAGTCTTTCATCTTGCACATTTTGCCCAAATGAATAATATATGTTCCCATCACTTGTAAGGCGGAATATACAAGGAGTTTCCACGCCATCATTTGTACAAATCACGCAATCGACAACTTTTGCATCTGCATAATAACTAAACTCATCAAAATTAATTTCTGTTAAGTTTTCTTGCTTATTAAGTGCGTAAACCTTTCCATCTATTAAATAGCAAACAACAATTGAATTTTCACTTTTATCGGCACTTATCGAAAGTTTTTCGCTCTCAGAAACCAAAACCCCACTTGAAAGCAAATAGAGCGAGGCTCCCTTGACATAGTGGCTTAACTCCTCTGAATTAATAGTAATTGTGATTTCCGCCTCGCTCCCAGTTGCCCCAGAAAATGTGTTCATAATATAAATTTCGTTCTCGCCAGCAACCACCTTTCTTCGACCGCTGTACAAAATCATATCTCCCGCACTAAGTAAAAGTGCGACCTCTCCATCAACCTCGCTTGTTATGTTAAGCGTAACCTGCACCAAAATCTCGCCACTATCACTAATTGAAATAGAGCCTAGTTTGTGAGAAAACTCCTCGCTTGTAAACTTTCCAATCACGCTTTGGGTCTTGGAGGCTTTTAAGTTCCCGCCCCCGCTTTTTAAAAGCGACTTCCGCTCAAGCGTTTCAAGCCTTGCCGAAAGTTCCTTTATCTGATTCATAAATTCTGCCACTCCTCTTTACATAAAGCATTAAAATTTCATTGGATAGTTTTTGCGCCTGACCTCAACTTTTAAAAAAACCTTTTCGCTCTCCATTAAAGCCTATCAAAAACCACCCCTCTATCAATTAGTAAATTTCAAAAGTCAAATTTTGAAGTTCAATTTCGCCTTTGGCTGTAACCTCAAAGCCTATTGCCTTGCCCGAAAACAAAATAGGCTGTGATGAAAAATCTTCAACAATTTTAACTAGTTCAGCCTTTCCTTGTTCGCTAAAAACCTTGACCTCAAGTTCACCCTCGCCCGCTTTACAAACAATAACTTTTCGAACAGTTTTCTTTTTTGATGGCTCACCAAAGTCATATAAGCCCGTTTTGTACTTCGAGAGCGGTGAAATCAATTGCTTTTTGTTTAAAACTGCAAACCGATTTTCTTCACTTTCCGCCATAAAGTCATTCAAAAAATATAACTTATGCTCCCTCTCCTCATCTGCCACCACCATTGATGAAACGCTTATGCCTCGCTGAATTGAATACTCACGAGATTCTGCGTCAAGGATAAAAAGTGCATTGACATCTCTTTCGCTATCTTCAAAAGCACTGTCCTCAAAATCAATATGAGCAGACAAATAATATTTCCCATCAAAAAATACCGCTGTTGAGTTCTCTGCCGGTTTAACTAGGTCAGACAGGTCGCCAAGTATTTTTGTCGTCTCACTTCCGTTAAATGAATATATGCCATCACTTGCAAGAAAAATAATTTTATCCCCGCACAAGCAGATTGTCTTTTCGTAAATCTTTCCGCTTGAAACAAACAAGTGAGATAAATAAAACTCCTCTTGTGCCCCGCTTGCAGTCAGCCTTGAAATGCCCTTATCTCGAAAAATGTATACATATCCATTGAATGAAACGACCTTGATTGGCTTACCTCTTTCATCTGCAAGTTGAATAAAACCCGCATCAACTAAACTTATGCTCCAATTAGTTGGGTCAAGGTCATCACTGAACCACACTGTGTTCGAGCCATCATCAGTGGTCGCAAACAGCCTTTCTGAGTGCAAACACATTGATGTAATCTTTGGTGCGTCAATGACAATTTCAGCTTCTCCAACTCCATTCCACAAAACCATATTGTCAGTTGGTGAAGAGAAAATTATCACATCTTCACTATCTAGCCTGTAATTTATTGCACTTGGAAGTGATGTAAATTGCACGCCGAGCGATACAAAATTTTGCGTATTATCCGTTAGGTTTAGATAAAAAGTATTCAATTTTGGAGTTACTAAAATCAGTTTGCTTGCATCTTTTTGCTGGTCAAAATCAAACTTTTTGTAATAAAAAATTGCACCGCCCTCTAACACCTTTTCACTGTCGGTAAATTCTTCAGACAAACCACTTTCTGCCAAAATAGCCCCAAAACAAGCCTCAAATGGAAAGCAACCTTTCAGCATACCGCCCGAAAAATCAAAATTGTAACAATTTTTCGCCTCACTTAACGCGACCAAATTGTCGCTGTTTTTTCTGTTTATTCCCTTTCTAAAATCATTGAATTTAATTTTCATTTCCGCGTATTACCTCCAAGATAAATTTTTTGCCTCACATAAATTTACGAGGAGGAATTCCTCCAACCTTTCTTTTTGAAATAGACTTTTCAATCGCCTCTTCAAACTTCTCATTCCAAAACTTTGACTCATCATAGACATTCGCCGAAAGCATTAAATCGGACACAACACCAAGCGCAATTATCCTTTTGGTTACAAACTCGGGAAGATATACCTCATCTTCAAGCGAGGCCACTTCCTCCGGCAAATATCTGTAAACAACATTCACCGCCTTGTTTCTCTCTGCCAAATATAGATGAAATGGGAGACATTCATATTCAAGGCTTTCTCCACTAATTAAATCTTTTACATCAATAATTTCAATCGCTCTATACGAAAAATCTGCGTATGGAATTTTGCCCTCAAAATCAGTTGTTAGGGTCTCCACCTTTTTAAGAGATAAATATTCGCTCGCTATCCTGCTCATTGTTAGGTTAATGCATTTTATGGCTTTGTCAATTTTTGCCTCAATGCTCTCTTCAAAAACGAACTCAACCTCTTCCTCTTTTGCTTTTTCGTACCTCAAAATCGCCCCCTCAACATCTTCCATTCCGCAAATCGCTGAGGCAAGAGCAATAATTTCTTTTACTTTCATTTTTCCTTTTCACCTCCAAATATCTACCTTGTGCCAGCCTTAAGCCTTTCAAGCAATTCCTTTGCCCTGTCCTTTGCATCTGACTTTTGCTTCGCCTCACTGTCTTTTACAAGCCTGTCATTCTTTTCTTCAATCTCACGGAATATTTCGCTTGCACGCTCTCTTCTTGTCGCACGGACAATTTTCAAAAGCCTTGCGTCTGCCTGTGCGTAGGGACAAACCACACACAAACTGTCGCCCTTGTTTGCACTTGAGTGCACCTCAAATCTTTTGAGCGTTTGGTTAAAAACTAGAGAATAGTTTTCATCAATCTCCTTTAGCCTTTTTGCAATTCCGAATATATCATCTGTAATCACTTTTAAGTTAGATTTCATAAACTTGTACCTCATTTTAAAATTTTACCGCAAAAGAAAAATGGTTTGATTTTAAATTTCAAAAGCCTCTTCAATCTTTTTGTTTCTCATCTGACACCCGCCCATTAACCTACCAACAGCGTGCAGTGATTGAATAGCCACTAAATTTATCAAGCCATTTTTTGATTTCCTCTTGCGTTACAGCCACATTATAAACCACCTTTTTCAAAAAGCATAAAATTTGTGTCATTTTTGACCGAAAAATTTTTCGAGAGAGCAAAAAAAGGCTGGTTTTTCCACGAAAAAGCCAACCACCAAATTTTCTAATGAATAACAAAAGAGGGCTGGCTCCACCAAGCCAACCCTCTTGTAAAATGAATAATAAAAATTAAATTTTGGATAATGATTAAAGCAGTCAAATTCTCCACGAGGCTCCTTTCAAAAAGTATATAACAATCCAAAGCCCCGAAAGAGACCTAGTTTAGGAACATTATATCAACCCAAACTAGCTGGCTACTTACACCCGCTAGACCAATCAACCTAAACCCCATAAAGCCTATTTTATAAAAGTTAGATAATTCAAGCCCTAAAAGACTATTCTCCATCTGTTAGAATATCAATGTAGTTTTTATAAGCATACAACTTGCTTCGTTTTTGTGTCGTAAATTCGCATAATATTCCAAGAGAACTTAAAGTTTCTATTGCTTTCATTACCGTATTATAAGACATCTCCAGTGCCTTAGATGTTTTTGTTACATCAATTATTGGATTAACTTGAAGATAGCCAAACACTCGCTTAACTGAATCATTACATTTTTGAATTTTATCAAAGTCTCCAGCAAAAAGTTTATCAAGTACACCAATAGTCTCAATCGCGTTTTGGCAAGTATGAATAACTGCATCTAAGAAAAATTTAACCCACTGCTCATAATTTCCCTTTGTTCTAACCTCATTCAATCTGTCATAATACTCAATTCTGTTTTGCTTTAAATAATATGAAACATAAAAAATAGGATGTGTTAAAATCTTCTTTTCAAGCAGGTACAAAACAATCAACATTCTTCCCATTCTTCCGTTTCCATCTAAGAATGGGTGAATAGTTTCAAACTGGTAGTGAATGAGTGCAATCTTTACTAATGGGTCTAAGTAATCCTCTTGATTCATAAACTTATCCATATCACTCATAGCCTGCTCAGCCACAATAGGTTCTGGCGGTATATATCTTGCATCTTTAAGAGTAGAACCTACTCCACCAATCCAGTTTTGACTTTTTTTAAACTCTCCGGGGCTCTTTTCATTCCCCCTTACACCTTGCAACAGCTTATAATGGACCTCTTTTATTAATGCAGAGCATAGCGGAAAACTTTTTAGCCTGTAAATTCCATAATTAAGTGCATCTACATAATTAACAACATCTGAAATGTCCGAGTTTGCGTTAGAATCAATATTTGGATCCAAAATATCAACCAAAGAGGTCTGAGTCCCCTCAATCTGACTGCTAAGAACAGCCTCTTTCCTTACATATGAACCAACAAAAAGATTAATATTAGGAATTTGTACACTCTTGCCATCAAGTCTGCCAAGTAGCCTATTAGCTTCACCAAGTTTGGTTAACATTTCATCATCAAAATTCAATTTTACATTTTGAAGTCTTTCCGGATTAAATGATTTATATCCTTTACCAACTACCTCAATAAAATTTCCGGACCTATTCATAACAACCCCTCCTTTCTCTATATTTTATATTATATACAAAAAAATGAAAAATGCAACCCTTTTTTCGTAACTTTATTTCAGAAAATCGCAAAATATTGAAATAAGAGGGTCAAAATCCACTCTCTTATTTCAGAAAATGACAAAATATTGAAATAAGTATGTTAAAACCCGCACTCTTATTTCACTAAATCGCAAAAAACTGCAATAAGCTGGTTGAAATCCGCACTCTTATTTCAGAAATTAGCAAAATACTGAAATAAGACAGCAATATCACCGCTATTGTTTCAGTGTAATCAGACAAAAAGACCAACGCAAATCAACGCACCTGCATTTTAAATAAGTCAAGTTGCTCCACCAAGCCAACCCCGTAAGACTTTTATAATTCAATAATAACTTTTTATACAGCCCCAACAAAAAGACAAACTAAATAACGAAAATAATTCAACACAATCGTTCCAGTAATTGATGTTATGATGACTACAAAAGAGTAATCATCACAAGTTTAGGCGAATAAGTCCGCCTACTATAACGCAAGACAAATCACTTCGCTTGAAATCTGTCAGAACTTCAACAAGTCAATACTCCACTTTTATGTTGAACAAATATGAAAAAAAAGACAAAAAGACCAACGCGATTTATAAATCGCGTTAGCCATAATGTCTATTTTGAGAAGTATAGGTCAATAGTATCAAATTCAAGGATTAATAACAAAATGAATACATTGCCATAAAACCCAAAACAGTAACTTCAAGTAAAAACATTTAATTAAATGTAAATTAATAAATTGAAATTATATAACAAAAGGTTGCAATATAAGGGTTGTATTACGCCAAAAAATCAGTTTTGACAACCAATTTGAAGAACTTATCAAATTAAGAATTTTGCGTCAAATAGGGGCGATTTTAAGCCCATAATCAACTAGGTGTAAATCATATATTAAACAAATATATAATCAAGCCAAACATTGCAATTGATATGATGGTATGCAAATTTGAGTCATATGTTAAACAAGGCATATATCAGCAAGACTTGTCTCGTTGTTAATCTTAGAGACTCGTAGACTCATATATCAAACAAAACATATATCAGGCAAATTTCAAACCCAATTGGGTTTTGCGAGGCCTTGCTAAGCAATTTACTCAACAAGACCACCGCCCCACCAAATCAAGCCAATTTAAAGCCTTGAAACCAACTGAGTACGAGCCTTGAGCAAAACAAACATATTTTGCCTCAAAGCCCAACCCTATTTGTGCTTGAGAGAGCCTATCCTGCAAGTCTATCTCAACACCAAATTCAGCCAATTTAAAGCCAAAATTCAATAAAGTTTGAAAGCCTAGACTCAATCAAGTTTAAAGGGATAGACAAAAGACTTACAATCACTACTTTCGCTGATTAGGTTTATCCTACCCAACTTCAAGAATAAATTTAATCAGTCCTAAAAGACTACACCTCTTACTTGAATGAAATTTGTCAATCTGCGTTAATGAGGCTGGCTTACCTTAGCCGATTTCAATCTCCTCTTCAGGCTCTTCGGTTACATCTTCAACCTCAGCACCCTCTTCTGTGTTTTCCTCAGTTTCACCATTATTTCCACCGGCAGTTCCCCAAATTGGGTCAGTCCCGATTTCATCTTCGGTTATATCTTGGTCTCCGCCAGCAGTTCCAAAAGTTGGCTTTTCGGTTTCGATTTCCGCCTCGGTTTCCCTGTCTACAACTTTTCCGCTTTCCAAAAGTACATCAAAATAATTTTCAGACACATCATAATCAAAGTTCATCTTTATATAGTTGCGTGCGCTCTCATCAATAATTGTAAAAGAATTCATAGCATAATTTCTATCAATATCGCTCACTTCCTCAAACAATGCACCATCAACCGTAACTGAGTAGCATAAGGTGGCCTGTCCATTTGGCCCCCCCAACACATACATTGCCCCAAAGAATTCCTGTCTAACCGTGTTTACTATATCATTATAATGATATTCTTTTGCGACCTCTTTCATAACTTTTATTGTATCTTTATCTATTAGCCCTAGGTCGTTTTCAAGCCTGCCATTAACAAACCCAGTAAGATAAACATTACCATCAGGATCCATCGATTCAAGTGCAAAATTATAATTTGTTGAGACAATTTTATGAGTCCACTCCTGATGATTACTCTCAATTAACATTACAACATTTTTTCTTGTTTGTTTTGGGTTTGAGATGTTATTTAAGCCCATACAGTTAAATCCATGTTCATCCCAGTCATAATTGTACGGATCCTCTATTATTTTGGCATATTCCTCTGTTAAAGCATTAGATACAGAAACAGAAGTCATTATTTGTTTTTGATTGAAAACTTCTAAAACTCCCAAACCACAACTTTCTGAGGATATTTGATTTAAAACCTTGTCTTCAACCTCCAATGTATCATATTTTCTATTGTTAACAAACTCATCTGGGAGAGTTTCTTCCTCACTCGCAGATGTTTCCGTTCTTGGAGGAAACAGCTCTGCAACAAGCCCACCATCACAACTTGCAAGCATACCTGCAAGCATTACAGCAGCCAAACCCGCTGCAACCCTTTGTGGTATTTTCCCCCTATTTTTTTCTGCATAAGCAGAAGTTGAGGTTTTGAGGGCAGATTTCTCTGCCCCTGTAACCTTTTCGCCCTTTTTCATTTTTTCAAGAATTGCATTTTTTGCAATTTCTAATTTGTTTTGCAATCCAATTGCAAACTTTTTCAAGTTTTCATCTTTAATTGAACTAATAATTCCATCCATTGTTTTCATATCTTAACCCCCTCATTTTTATGTATTATAACATAGAATCGTAAACATTGTCAATAAGCGACAATCGAGCATCACATCAAATTTAATATAAATATTTCAAAGCACTACTACCCCGGAGTCACGCTCACACTAAAATACAAGTAGATATATACAGTGGTGTATGACCCCATTGAAATTGCAGAGGTTGTTAAAGTTTTGTCGTAACTGCTACTACTACTTGACGACGAAGGCTTGCTGAATGAGTACTTTGCTGTTATGCTTGAAAGAGTGTATCCATCATAACTACCCGGACTAGAAGGATAAGAAGCTTGCATTGTATAGCTGTATGTAACACCTTCTTCCACCTGCAATATTATTGTATTGCTTTGATTTCCCTCAGCAAATCCTGCCAACCCAGAAATACTTGTGCCAGAGGCACTTATTGTTACATCACAATAACCCCAATTTTCTGTTCCTAAAGAATCTGCAATATAAGCATAGACATTAAACTCTTTCGGAACATAAGTTTTTATAACAATCTTAGTATCTGATGCTGCAATGGTTAATGCAGTTGTTGAACCTTTGTCATATACCTTCAATCTACCATCGGCCCAACAAGTCGCGTAGTATGAAGATGTTGCCGATGCTACGGTTGCACCTATGCTTGTACTATTTCTTACCATCTTAAATTGCGATGATGTATTATATTTATTGCAAAGTCCTGCTCCAAGGGTAACTTTATCTGCTCCAGCATATAGCACGTGATAACCACCACTACTTTTTGGTGAAATAGTTCCATTGGTTAGGGTTAATGAACCAGAAGAACCTTGATAAATAGCATAAGTCGAACTTGTTGCACTTATTGTTCCGCCTGACATCGTAAATGATGCCCCACTAATATTGTAAAGAGCATAGGTGCCAGTCGTACCCAACGATATTGTCCCACCACTCATTGTAAATGAAGCACTGCTACCACTATTATTTACGGTATATCCTGTAGAGGTTGATGAAGAAATTGTTCCACCACTCATTGTCACTGATTTATAATTTACTAAAGAATATCCATAACTTGATGAAATACTTCCTTCGCGTATGTACACAGTTCCGTAGTTCTCAATAGCATAATGGTCTCCGTGTGAAATTGCAGGAGTTCCAGATAGAGATGTGTCACCGACATACAATATTCCTTTTGAATTGTTTGTTATAGTGAAGCCATTATTATTGCTGTTTGAAGTATAGGTTATGGAACCTGCATTAATATATGCCGTACCATTGTTTGTGATAGTATCGTGGTCTGTGTCAGTTGATGGAGCTCGTCCATAAATGGTTCCGCTATTGATTGTAAGTGTTGAATCACTTACCACATATATTGCGGCCGTTAAGCCTCCATACACAGTAGCACCATTAATGGTACACGCACCAGAAGTGTATATGCCATAACTCGAAACCACACTGCCAGCTGTAGAAGTTTGTGTTGCTGCGGCATAAAAATATCCACCGGAAAGCGTAGCAGTTCCAGAATTTCGAACCACATTAAATGCTCCGCCATAATAATTCCCAGCATGAATTTTAAGGCTTGTACCGCTGTTATACACAACGCTACCCATAGAATCGGCATTCTTTCCAACAAATGCTCCATTGTTGATCTCTGCACTACCTGTGTTATAAATTGCAGATGTCGCATAAGAGCTTACGCTTGTGTTGTTTGCCATGTATGTCCCACCACTAATACTAGTTATGGTTCCTGCGTTGTATATCGCCGAGCCTCTTGCAGATGTTGCTGTGCAACTCATTGCACTAATTGTTTTACTGCTACAGTTATAAATTGCGTGATAACTCGAACTTGTATTGGTAGACTCAAATGTTCCACCGGTAATTGATGTTACTGAACCATTGTTATACAAACAATGATTTGAAGCCGAAGCAAAATATCCGCCGGAAATTGATGCGATTGTACCAGTATTTTGTATACAATAACCTGTACCAGTGTTGCTGAATGTTCCACCTGTGATTGTTAGCGTAAGTTGATTATTTACACAAGCATCAGATCCAGTTGATCCAAATACACCATTAGAGACAGTCATTGATCCATAATTATAAAGTGCATTGGTTGTTGCTGAAATTGTTCCTGTCGTGCCAAGATTTATTGAAACACTTGCGACATAGTTGTATATACCATATGCAACACCACTGATATTTGTAAGTAAACCGCCACCAATATATCCTGATCCATATCCAATATAAACCCCATATGTACCACTTGAAGCATAAATGCTTCCAGTATATGTAAGGTCTGCAGTGCCTGAACTGTTATAACTATGTATTGTATAAGTCGCTCTGTTATAGAACAAGCTTGAGGCACTTCCAATATTCATGGCTTGCAACTTTGCGGTTCCAGTATTATACACTGAAGTAAATGCATACGGATAAAGAATCGAAGTTGCACTGGTCTCAAGATGATTGCTGTTATATATCACATAATTCCCAGAGCTATATGTACCATCACTTTTGTTATTGTACAACTGTGCATTATTCATTGTTGCAGTTCCGGAGTTGTTTAGCACACCATAGCCCGAACACGAAGTAAATGACCCACCAGTAACATTTAGGGTTCCTTGGTTGTATATAAGCGTTGCAGTTGTTCCAGTGTTAGTATATCCGTGAGTGTAAGTTCCCGCCGAGATTGTAAGCGTTGCACTGCTTGCGACATTAAACATTGGTGAACTACACGAAGATGTTGTTGTGATTGTTGTACTAGTTCCGCAACTTAGTTCTGCACTCGCACTAATAGAGAAGTAACCACCAATATTGATGCTTGTAAGCGTTAAGGTTCCACTACTAACCGTGAACGAAGCAAGTGCTCCACTAAACACCTTGTAACTTGTAGCATTAGAACTTGTTATTGTCATAGACTTTGAAACTGCTGAAATTGTTGAGCTACCCTCAGTTGTTGAGGTAATATTTCCATACAATGTAAGAGTCAATGTCCCTGTCCCGCTATAATTGTTGGTATAAGTAATACCCTTTGAAAGCGAGTTAAACCACCTTACCTCAGTCGACCCCGCAGTAAGTTTTACAATTTCATTTGCAGAGGTTAATTCAAACCTTGCAACTATAACATCACCCTCAGAACTCTTAAATGATGCATAGTCAGTTATTGTAAGAGTCGAGCCCGAAACTGTCCATTTTCCAGAAGATGTGACTATCGCAGTTGTATCATTAAACGAACTAAAGAATCCAACAAATGTATAACCCGTTCTTGCTGTTGCAGTAACTGTTACCGACGCTTGATTGAATAAGAAGTTCGTTGCACAGTTACAAGTTGCGTTTGTTGTCGTGTTATTTGTTGTTGCCGAGCAGTCTGTAAGAGAACCACTGCTGTTATATTTCTTTGATGATGCCGTTGCGTATCCACCCTCACCAGAGTGATCGCTGTACGTCTGTGCGTGAAGATTTAGGTAGTTATTCATAACATATCTCGCCCACGCTTCACCTGTTGAGAATGCCGATTTGAATGCATCATAGTCAGAATACGTAAGTGTTTTTGATGCCGAAACAAGTGTTGTACTTGTCTGCGAGTTAAACCAACCTACAAATGTATATCCTGAATTTGGGTTACTTGCAGTCAAGATTACTTTCTTCCTGTCTGCTGTTGCAGCCGATTGTGGGTCATCTTTATGTAAAATGTAACTTACTGTTGCACAAGATGTACAAGTCTTATCATTTTGCGTTGTGTTTACTGTACCATCACTTGAACTATAATTGTGTGCCTTTAAGTTCGCTGTTCCGCCTGTTGTTGAGTGGCTTCCAGTTGAAACTTGCGAGTGTGCCACTGCTGGGTTGTTTGGTACAAATCTTGCATAGGCTACACCTGTTGAGAATGCCGTTGTAAATCCACTATACGCACTATATGTAAGCGTTGCAGTTGCTGAAACCTTTGTCGCATCTGAACCCTGACCATTAAACCAACCCACAAATGTCCAGCCTGTTCCTGCTGTCGCTGTTAGTGTTATTGTTGTACTTGCTACATTCGTGAATGTTATGCAATGGCAAGTTGAACACGTACTTGTTCCACAATATGTACTTCCCGTTTTGGTATCCAACACTCCTGTTGAAGTGTTATATGACTTATAACTTACACTTGCTGAATAATTTGATGTTCCTGTATGGCTATTAGTACTTAATTGGCTATGTACTTTACCTCCAGTATTACCTGTATCAGTTGGTATAAACCTTGCATATGCTTTGCCTGTTGTAAATGCCTCTTTAAATTTTGCATATGATGCATACGAAAGTGATGCACTTGCTGAC
>JAZNEY010000048.1:0-7364 GCA_045588795.1 Clostridia bacterium
AAAGAATTTGATATTTAAATATATTTGCCAAATAGAAGTTAAGATTAAAAGCTTAATGTCTAATTTAATATCAAGTAAATATGGTATAAAAAATGATGACTACTTAAAGCAAGATAATTTTAAGCCCGACAAGGGGAAAGAAAAAAAATTTATTGACATACAAGCTGACATACTAAACACTATAAAAATGCAAGTAGGTAAACATAAATCAATATCATGGTATGCTGAAAAATATGGTTACTATCCATTTTGGGTTGTTTCAAATGTTTTGTCCCTTGGCACCATAAGTTTATTATATTCAAAAATGAAGCAACCAGATCAATATGAGATATCAAATTTATTTGGTCTAAAGTCAAAGGTTTTTGAAAGTATGCTTATGACGCTGCTATTATTTAGAAATGCTTGTGCACACAATGAGGTTGTATATAATTTTAAAACAACAAGAGCATTAGCCCAAAAAGAAATTCAGATCGTTTACGACCTGTTTAAGATAGAGAAAGATAATAAATCTGGATCTTATAAATATGGTACAAATGATATACTTTCACTGATAATTACATTTAAACTATTATTGGACCAATGCCAATTCAATGAATTCTTTTCAAAATTCAAATCACTTTTAAGAAAATTAAGTAAAAAAGTAGATGATCAAATGTATAAAGGAATTCTCTTAGCTATGGGAATTGTTGACGATTTAGACAAGGTAAAAGAAATAAAAGTATCACAAAAGTAAGCTTCGATTTAGCCTCTTTCCGCTCTACCAAACAGAAGCACTACAATGCGTAGTGCTTTTTTGTTTCTTCTTTAATTATGAATGGTGATTTTGTTAATGGGCAATTATCATAGAATCATAAAGTAAAAGTTTTTCTTATTAATAAAACCACCGAAAATTCGGTGGTTTTTGTTTTACGCATTTTCTTGTGGGGTTTCGCCCTCTATTTTTATCGCATCTTCATATGTAACATTGTGTTGTTCAGCACATTTAGCAAGCCATTTTAGTTCGGTATATAGTTGAGGTAGGGTTTTGCGTGATGCTTCAAGACCCAAAATATTATCACAATGTATAGAACTTACACTTCTAATCCCGTATTTTTCAAGCTCTTTATCTGCGTCAAATTTTTTAGCAGTTATAAATTTTTCTTTTATGTATTCAAAAGTTTTAAAGTCGGAGTAAGATTTGCAAAGGGCATTAAAACAATCGCCATAAGCATTTGCTTCGGCATATGAAATCCTATATGGCTCTTTATCCATATAGAAAATTATTTGAAGAATAGTGTCTAGTTCATCTTTTGTATATCGATAAACGGTTGTTGTAAATTTTTCGTTTTTTATGGTATATTTGTAGTTGGGAAATTCTCCATTTTCTACTTTAATGCTAAATCCGTATTTACTCAAAGTTAAATTTCTTTGAGATTGTAAAATTTCGCTTGTGTTCATAATATTCTCCTATTGCTCAAAGGTTTTAAATAGACTATACATTATAATTATTTTTCTGTCAATACCCAAAATGATTAGACAAGAGTAAAAGGATTGTATTATAATACTTGGCGAAGGGAGAGTGATAAGATGAAAAAAAATAAGTTCGTTTTAGTTATAAGTATAACAATGATGATTGTTGCTTTAATTGGAAGTCTGTTTCTTGATGAGGTGGTCGGTGCAAAAATATCAAATATTGTAACTATCATTACAGCGATTGTCGGTGCACTTGCATTGTTTATTCAGTTTAAGAAAGACAAAGAATTAAATATGGCGAGTTTTATTATAGATTATAGTGTTCATTTTTATGATATATATCACTTAAATGGCATTTTGAATGAATTGGAAAAGTGTAGGGTAGATAAAGACTATAAATTGAATATAAAAGAGCACTATCAAGATATAGTTGCATACTTAGAGTGGGCGGAATCACTTGCAGCATTAGTTAACTCAAATTTGTTAAGTTTTGAGAAAATAGATGATGTTTTAAGTTACAGATTTTTCCTTATTGTAAATAATAAGCAAGTTCAAGATGCGGAAATTATACCTTGCAAAGATTTTTATAGAGGTATAATTAAAATGTACGACAAATGGTCTGCGTATAAGAAAAAAAATGGATTGCATATAATCTTTGAAGAAAATGAATTAAGCAGAAGAATTGAACTTAATGAGGTTGAATAAGTTAAGAATATAACCAAACGAAAGAAACACCGATTAATCGGTGTTTTTCATATTAAGGTGTAATTATTAATAGTTGCATAATTAATATGACTATGATATCATACATATACAAGGAGAATTTTACATGGGAATACCGCAATTAGAGACAAATAAAGAAACACAAGATTATTATAGGACAAGTGGAGAACTATCTACTCCTGTCAGTTCTGAAATACTGGATTATACAAGTCTTGACAAAAAGATGGCAAATGCAAAAACTACGAAGCAAAAGATAGATCTTGTTTATAGATTTTTGCATAAACATGTAAAATTACCTTATCTTGATTCTGACTACCAAAGAAAAAACAAGTTTAAACGAAGCGCTGAACAAATTTACGAATCTGGTAAGGGTACTGGCTGTACGGATTTTGCTGTTGCATTTATGGCGGTTTCAAGAAGATATGGGATTCCTACAACACTTTTATCTACGGCTGAGCAAGGGTACGCACAACGAGTAACACAAGGTGAAAGGCCATCTCTTGTTTCTGGGCATAGTTTTTGTGAGTGTTATGATGAAAAAACTGGAAAGTGGCTTTTGGCTGATCCTATGAATTTATGGACAGAAGAGAATTATAATCCAGAAAAAACAATTAAATTAGCATTTTTGCACAGAGTGGGAGGGAAGCGGAATTTTGTTGCATATGCCAGAGGTCGTGATTATTCATTTTTAACAAAAACTCCAAATAAAAGTTTTGTAGATTATATGAATGATGGAATTTTAGGTAACATTAGTGGCGATTATGAAAAAGATTCATCGACATATGGTCGTGGTGCAAAGGTGAGTAAAGAAGAACTTGATGAGGTTAAACAGTCGCTAGGAATTAAAGATGAGAAAACTTTTGGAAAAACATCTCGGTCTAGTCAAAGTTCGATGAGTCAATCTTCTGATTATGAAAATGAAATTATTTAGTTAAAAGTGGGTTTTTTAACCTGCTTTTATTTTTATCAAACCACCTAGTGGCAAGTTTTCTAACTTTTGAATATTATGTTAGTGAAACGGGCAAACCGACAAAATACGAAAAGGGGGGAATTTATGCCTACAACAATAAACAATGAAGCCACAACAACTTTTCAATTTGATGGCTCAGGAGAAATAAACAGCCTTACATCTAATGTGAATTCTGTGGTTTTAGAGGATTCACAAGGTCTTGTTTTAACAAAAACTGCTACGCCAACAGAATTTTTGGCTGGGGATATTATCACATACACAATCAATATCACAAACACAAGTGCAAACTTTTTAACAGGCGTTAGAATAATTGATAATCTTGGTGGCGGAAATCTTGCTTATGTTCTTGGGAGTGCAACTCTTACAACGCTTTCGCAAACCTATCCAGTAACACCAATATCTACAAACCCATTAACTTTTACACTTCAACAACTTGGCGTGGGTGCAAGTATGACACTAACATATAAGGCACAAGTTATATTTAATCTTCCACAAAGTGTAACTTCTATAACTAACAGTGTGCAAGGTATTGGATATACAAGCACTGGAACAATTACGGGTTTTACTAGTCGCACAATTCAAAAAAAAAATTCTAGTGTAGATTTTTCTTTTACAAAGTCAGCAACTGAAAATAATGTTTACCCAAACCAATTATTTACATATAGGTTGACATACGTTAACGAAAACTCAAATGCTGGCAGGGTGCTTACAATAACAGACCAACTGCCAACCAATTTTGTGTTAACGTCTATTGTTTACCGCGTAAATGGTGGACCACCTGTAACTCTTTCATCTGATGATTATGAGTTGCAATTGGGAAACATTTTATATATTGCTCCAACTGGCGGTAATTTAGTTGTACCTGCTGGTGGCACAATGATTGTGGATATTAACGGTTATTTTAGTTAAAACTTATATAAATAGGGGTCAAATTTAGATTTGACCTCTTTTTTTGACTAAAGAACATTTATAATAAGATTGCACTTTATAATTAAAATGTGGTATACTAAGTAAAATTGATATTAAAGAGGTATGAATATGTACAACTTTATTTTGTCTAAAATTAACGAAAGTGATTTACTTGCAGGGCTTATAGCTATTGCAATTTTACTTGTTACTGGTGCAACGAGCATTGTGTTTTTGATTTTAAAGTACAGACAATACAAGAAGTCCGTTGAGCAGAAACTTCAAGAAAGAGAACAAAAGGCAGAAGAGGAAGAGACGGGAAAGAAAGATACAAAAGAAGAGAATAAGACTGAGGAAGTAAAAGAGTCAGAGGCTGAAAAGGTTAAAGAAAAAACAGAAAGTAACACAGAAGAGAAGCCGGCAGAGGAAAGCCTTATTGATGGGACAAAAGAGGTAGAAACTTCTGTTGCCGAACAGTCTTTGGTGTCAAATGATGATTTGACTTCCGAAAGGACAGGTGAAGAGGAGGGTACAAGCCCCAAGTTAGAACAAATTGCGGAAATTGAGGCAACGCTAGACAAAGGAGAATCAGAAGAACTGCCAGAGCCTAACAACGAAGTTGATTCAGTTGGAAGTGGGAATGGAGATGAAGAAAATTCTGAAAATGAAGGTGCTGAAGAAGAAACATTTGAAAGCGAGAGCGAAAGCGCAGGAACCATTGAAAGCGAAAACAAAAGTGAAGCGATAAAAGAAACCAATTCAAGTGAGGTTAATGCAAGCGAGCGTGATGAGGAAACTCCTGTTGGTGCGGAGGTAGAAGAAACAGAAACAGAAAAAGCCGAAAGCCAAGCGGAAAGTGTGGACACCGCTGAAAATGCTGCGGAGAAAAATGCTGAAATTGAAGAAAATACGGAGGCAGAGCAATCCTTAAAAGATGCAACAGAGGAGGCTTCTTCACAAAATGAAGAAAGCATAGAAAATAAAGAAAATTCAGAAAATAATGAGGGTCAAAAGAAAACAGAGGGGGATGAGAATTAAGATGAAAAGATTTATTTCGTATGCGTTAATGATGGCTATTTCTTTTTCATTGATGTTTGTTCTTACGGGTTGCTCTACAAAAAGCGTATACTCGTATGTGGGAAGCGAAAATTATTTAGTTGGACCAGTAACCTTAGATTCTAGTGAGGTGCAAAAACTTGATATAGATTGGGTTAGTGGCAGTGTTACAATCGAGGTTGTTGATGGGCTTGAAACAGTGGTGGTTGAGGAATCTAGCAGATACAAAATACTTGATGGGGAAGCACTTAGATATTACCTTTCAAGCAATGGTGTTTTGACAATTAAGTTTCGAGAATCAAGCAAAAAGCTAGTTAATTTAACAAAAGAAAAAAATTTAAATATAAAACTTCCAAAGGGTAAAAGCGTTAAAGGTGATTTGGTGGTAAACACCGTTGACTCAGATATCTATGTAAACAGATTAGAGCCTGAAAGGTTGTATCTTGGTAGCGTTTCAGGTGAAATTACAGTTATAAACTCTAAAACTACAATTGCAGAAGTTTCCAGTGTGAGTGGAGATATCAAGTTGAAAAATAGTTCATTGTTTGAATTAAAAACAGGCTCTACATCTGGAGCAATTACCACATATGAATTAACAAGCGAAAAGATTAAATTTGAGAATGTTTCCGGGGATATTGATGCGGATATTTCAACAACACCAATCACAATTGATGCAGAAACTACAAGCGGAGACATTTTTATGAAATTTGAAAATGAAAAGGGCTTTACCGCAGATTTTAGCACAGTTTCGGGTAGCTTTAATTGTGGTTTTGCTACGCAATATCAAGAGGGTAAATATATATACCTTGATGGAATATATGGCTACAACTTTATAACCGTTGATGGAAATGTTTCCATAGAAAAAAGATAATAAGCAAAGGGGATTTTAGCAAATGAAAACAGACATTGAAATTGCAAGAGAGATTACTCCAAAGAAAATTACAGAGATAGCAGAAAAGTTGGGGCTAACAAGTGATGAACTTATCCCATACGGGCATTACAAAGCAAAGATAAATGCGGGGAAGATTGACCCAAAGGGCAAACTAGTGCTTGTAACAGCAATTAACCCAACAAAGGCAGGGAACGGAAAAACTACTGTTTCAATTGGTCTTGCAGATGCGCTTAACAGAATTGGTGAAAAGTCGTGCCTTGCACTTCGTGAGCCATCTCTTGGGCCGGTGTTTGGCGTTAAAGGTGGGGCAACCGGTGGTGGATATAGTCAAGTCGTTCCAATGGAAGATATAAACCTACATTTTAATGGTGATTTTCACGCAATAACAAGTGCAAACAATTTGCTTTGTAGTTTGCTTGACAATCATATTTTTCAAGGCAATGCTTTAAATATCGACCCTAAAAATATATTGCACAGAAGATGTATGGATTTGAATGACAGGGCACTTCGTGATTTAAGTGTTGAAACAACTTATGAAAGAAAAGAGAGATTTGTGATAACCTCTGCAAGTGAGATTATGGCAATAATGTGTATGGCTGAAAATTTGGCAGATTTAAAACAAAGACTTGGAAATATTATGGTTGCGTTAAATACAGATGGCAAGCCTGTGTATGCAAGAGATTTAGGGGCAGAAGAATCAATGGCAATACTTTTAAAAGATGCACTTTTACCAAATCTTGTGCAAACCCTTGAAGGAACTCCTGCTATCATTCATTGTGGACCTTTTGCAAATATTGCTCATGGGTGCAATTCAGTTGTTGCTACAAAACTTGCAATGACTTATTCTGATTATGCTATAACGGAGGCGGGTTTTGGTGCTGACCTTGGGGCAGAAAAGTTTATTGATTTTAAATGTAGGACAGCAGGTCTTGTACCAAATTGTGTCGTGCTAGTTGCAACAATTCGTGCACTCAAATTGCACGGTGGGGAATTGCACGAAAATCTTGCAAGTGAAAATGTTGATGCTGTTAAAAAGGGTGCTTCAAACTTAATTCATCATATCAATGTAATAAAAAATGTTTATAAACTTCCAATAGTTGTTACTTTGAACAAATATGCGACAGACACCTCTGCTGAAATTGAGGCATTGAGGGCAGAAATAGAAGAAGAGATTATTATTAATGATGTTTGGGGAAAAGGTGGCGAGGGAGCCATTGAACTTGCCCAAAAAGTTGCACAAAAGTGCAGTGAATGTGCAACCGTAAACTATTCATATAAACTGGAAGATTCTGTTGAAAATAAGATACTAGACATTGTTAAAAATGTTTATGGTGGAAGTTCTGTGACGTTTACAGAGAAAGCACA
>JAZNEY010000049.1:0-2037 GCA_045588795.1 Clostridia bacterium
GAAAGTGGTTTAAAGATTGAGTCATTTATGTCAAAGAATGAAATTAAAATGATGGTTGATGAAAATTTAATTCGTTGCTATGCACTTGAAAATGTGTTTGATGGTGTAATGGTTTTAGGTCAAGATTATAAAAGGGTTATACAAACAAAAGTCTCAAATAAAGAATTTGTTTCTCTTGAAGAGGTCGAACCGCTTTATATAAGGCCAAGCCAAGCAGAAATTCAACTAACTGAAAGATTAAATCGCGGGAAGTAAAAAGATGAAAATTACAGAAGCAAAAATTGAAGATGCTCCATATATTGCAGATATCGCAGTTCAAGAATTTGGGGAAAGAAATGTTTTAGAAATTGAAAAAGATATTCAAAATCCAAATTATGTGTACTATTTGCTTTTAAATGATGAGGACACTATTGTGTCTTACTTGAATGTAATGGTGGGTTATGATACCGCTGATATTATTATGATTATTACAGATAACGCGTTCAGGTCAAGAGGCTATGCTAAAATACTACTTTCGGAGGCTATTAAAAAGTTAAAGGAAAGAGGGGTTAGAGAACTTTTTCTGGAAGTCCGTGAAAATAATGAAATAGCTAAAAAACTTTATAAGAATTTTGGGTTTATGCCAATCTCAATAAGAAAAAAATATTATGATGGTACAATAGATGGAATAGTTATGAAATTAACAATTTAATTGGAGGCTTGATAGTTTTTAGTGTACTATGAAATTATTGGGAACAATACAGAAAATACCGTTGTATTTTTACACGGTTGGGGTGCAGACTCCTCGATTTTTCGAGGGGTCATTTCTTTGCTTCCTAAAAACACTTTTAGATATATTTTAATTGACTTTAATGGTTTTGGGGAAAGTGTAGAGCCTGAAAGGCCTTATTCTGTTTATGACTATGCAGATGAGGTTGTTAAACTTTTGGGGGAACTTGAGGTTAAAAAGGCTATTTTTGTTGGTCATTCATTTGGCGGGAGAGTGTCAATTGTTATTGGCTCAAAATACTCTTCTATTGTTCAAAAATTGGTGCTTGTAGATAGTGCGGGTTTGGTTTTGAATAGAGGGCTTATTTATAAATTTCTCGTATGGAAATATAAATTTAAAAAGTTTTTAATTAATAAAGGAAAACTGAAAGGCGATATTTCAAAAATGGGCTCGCTTGATTATAGAAATTTGAAATCTGATGTAATGAGGGCAACATTTATAAAAGTTGTAAATCAAGACCTATTGAAAGATGCTAAAAATATACAGTCGCCAACATTTTTAATTTGGGGTGGCAAAGACAAAGATACGCCACTTAAAATGGCTAAAAAATTTCATAAAGCGATTAATGGCTCTAAACTTTTTGTAATTGATGACGCCGGTCATTATTGTTTTCTTGACAAAACGGAAGAATTTGTATATATTTTATATGATAATATTTTATTTTAGAGGTTAATTTTATGAGTTTACTTTTACAAACATTTGAAAGCGTTCCTGCTCCTCTTGGCTTTGATACTTGGCTTACTTTTTGGCTTGTGTCTGTAATAAGCCTCATTAATGGCGTTTTAATGCTTTTTGTCGGTTACAAGTTTTTACAGATTTTGCAACTTTCGGGATATAAAGCAAAAGACTATTGGGCTTGGGTTAAAACAAATAAGTTCAAACATTGGGGAAGATTGATTATTTTATCTTTTTTGAGTTCGGCGGCGTTGCTTGTAACGAATGTTTTGCTTGAACAATTTATCAAGTATAAAATTTTAACTTATCTTGGCTTATTGTTCTATTTCTTATTTTGTTTTGTATACATCTTAAATTTGTATAATGCACCACAAAAAACACCTTTAAAGTATACAAAGAGAATGAATAGGCTATGTGTTGTTCTTGCCCTTTTGGTTATTGGTTTCACTTTTGGGATAATGACCGCTTCATCTTTGCTGATTCCATACTTTGAATATGGTGCTGTTGGTCTAACGCCTGCATTGTTGCCACTCTTAATACTTTTGGCTCACGCAATAACTTCACCATTTGAGAATTTAAATTCTTATTCTTAT
>JAZNEY010000050.1:0-6073 GCA_045588795.1 Clostridia bacterium
AATTAATGTAATTTTATAAGTTTGGAGAAATTTATGAAGAAATATTTTTGGATTTTTCTTATTGCGGGATTAATTGCTGCGGTGGTTTTGGGATATGGTTTGTATAAAATAGTAGACCATTCTAATCATTATCAAATTGTAATTACTATTGATAAAGGTGATGAAATGCTTGATGTTAGAACACTTGAAGCAGGTCAAACCTTGCTTGTTCCAGAAGTGCCAGAGAAAGAGGGTAAAACCTTTAAGGGTTGGTATGCCGACCCAGAGGGAAGAAAAGAATTTGATTTTGATAAACCTATAAGATATGACACAACAATTTATGCTCTTTGGGAGTAAAAAGCCTCTTGAAAAGGATAAAAATTTGTGGTATCATAGCCTTATAGAAATCTTTTGTGTTTATTTAAAGGAGGCTAGGGTATGCAGTTTTTTCAAAATGATTGGGATAACGCAATAGGTGAAGAGTTTGATAAAGCATACTTTCAAACAATTATTGACAAAGTAGAAAGGGAATATGCGACTCACAAGGTATATCCTGCTGAAAATAAGATATTTTCGGCTTTCAAACTTACACCGTTTAAAGATGTTAAGGTTGTTATTATTGGACAAGACCCTTATCACGGAGAGGGACAGGCTCATGGACTTTGTTTCTCTGTAATGCCGGGTGTCCAAGTTCCACCATCACTAGTAAATATTTTTAAAGAGATTGCAGATGATATTGGTGGTTATGTTCCAGATAATGGATATTTAGTCCCTTGGGCAAAGCAAGGTGTATTGTTGCTTAACAGTGTTTTGACTGTAAGGGAAGGACAGCCAAATTCTCACAGGCCTCTTGGCTGGGAAGAGTTTACAGATGCGGTTATTAAATCTTTGAACCAAAAGGAAAATAAGGTTGTGTTCTTACTTTGGGGGAACAATGCAAAGCAAAAGGCATCTCTTATTGACCAAAACAAGCATTTTGTGCTAACAGCATCACACCCAAGTCCACTTTCTGCATATAATGGCTTTTTCGGTTGCAAACATTTTTCTAAAACTAACGAATTGTTAAAGCAATCGGGGCAAAAAGAAATAGACTGGCAAATTGAAAATATAACACATTCATTTTTATAAAGTGGGAAATATGAAAAAAGTTCTAGTTAGAAGTTTTACATTATTATTGTTAATGCTAATTTGTGTATCATTTTGTTTTGGAAAAGATTCACAATTGTTTAGTGTTGCACATGCAAATGAAACTTTAACTGGGACTTTTTTGGTTTCTGAATATGAAACAAGCGCGACCAACATAATAAATTTTACTCCGCTAAAAAATGAAAGCGAAAGGCTTAGTGGAAGCAGTTGGGCGCCAACTTTGGTTCAAGGTGAGGGTGCACAAAAGTATCTGCAAGATGATATTAATGTTTCAGAGTTCTTTGGTTCATTTAATGTTGCAGGTGTTACGCAAAGTGAACTTACGCTGAAAACTTGGTTGTACTTTGACTTACATACAATGACAGACCTTACAGTTGGATTAAAAAATGAAGATGGCACTAAGAAAGTTGAGTGGACAATTAGCAGTACAAGTTTATATGGTTTACTTGAAAAAGATTTAACTGGTTATAAATTTGACACAATGTTTTACTCAGAGGAAAATGTTCCTTGGGGTTGGAACAGGCTTTCACTTCCGTTCTCATCTGCTACAAGCATAACAGAGGGGTTAATTGTTGATGGAGTTGAGACAGGTGAAAAAGTTTTAGATTTAACAACCTTTTATGTTTACCAAAACACCGACACAATTATGGCACTTGGTTTGAATGTGTATGATATTACAATCGAAAACTCAAATGCAAACTCTATTCAATGTGAAGAAAAACAACCGTTTTGTGTGGTAGAGTTTAATGTATTGACTATTGATGATGTAGTATATATGAATGAATATTTTACTATTCCATCAATAGCAGATGTGTATAAAACTATTTGGATTGGCGATACAAACTTGCTTGGTGCAAGTTATAAAAATGAGCAGTTTTACGCAGTTGAAGTGGTTTCTAATGGAGAGACAACATCAGAATATTATGGCAAGGCAATTTTACTTGAAAATGCAGAGTATGAAATTAATTATATGGTTGGCCGTGGTGATGGTAAGTTTGTAACGCTTCGCAATCAAGTTATAAATCCACAAAACTATGGTACGGGTGTGTGGTTTATTGATGGCGAGGTGGATATTAA
The DNA here is from genome assembly GCA_045588795.1 of Clostridia bacterium. Lineage (GTDB taxonomy): Bacteria > Bacillota > Clostridia > Christensenellales > UBA1242 > UMGS1908. Next base: position 2,203 of record JAZNEY010000050.1, read on the forward strand.
AGAGGGCGAAATCTATGAATTGAAGTATAGTGTTCACAAGGCGTTTAAAAATGCTATTATTGAGTTTGAATCAACAGATGGGCAAATTCTTGAAATAGTTTCTATTAATCAAACAAAGCAAATTGTTACAGTCAAAGGCTTGAAAAGTGGTGAGGCTGGAATTACAATAAAGATATATGATGACAGGCTTTTAAACAGTTCAAGTGAAGATGGTCTTGAAAACAAGAGTCTTAAAGTTAATATAACAAAAGAAAGCGATAAGGTTTCTGTTGTTAAGGTTATGCTTTGGGTATCACTTGCTGTACTGGCTGGAATTGCAATATACTATACCGTAGTTTATATTAAAAAGTCGAAAAATTTTGAAGTAAAGTAAAACAAGGGGGAAAAGTCGTGTACAGAGATGATTACGATAATGAAAATCGTAAAATTCCATATGATGATGAGCCAATAGCAAGAGGTTTTAGTGCAAGAGATTATAATCAAAGTGTAAGGCAAATCGAGAACAATAATGGGAAGAAAAAACTTGGATTTGTTGACATTTTTCAGTTTGTATTGTGTGTTTTACTTATTGTTGCAGTTGTTATGCTGTATGGGCAAATTGACAAGATTGGAAATCAAAGGAATGTGTATAATGTGGACATTCAAGCAGAATATTCAGACCTGGCTTATGCATCTGCAAAAGGGCTTTTATCTACGGTTAATATTGGGGCAACGCTTACAAAAGAAATTGCGGTTACTAATGACAAGGGGCAAATCATTCAAACTTTGCCAAAGCTATCAACAAGTACCGAATTTTTCAAGTATAGTTATTCACTCGGTTCGGGTGTTATATATTCACTCGACAGAGGTGCGGGAAGTGCGTATATAATTACGAACTATCACGTGGTTGCAAATCTCGACACGCACCCAAATGGTTTTGGTTATTATTATGTGCAACTTTGGGATTCTTCAACTCCGATAGAGGCAACATTTGTTGGCGGGAGTTATGTTTATGATATAGCTGTTCTGTATATTGGAAATTCAGAAGAAGTAAAGGAAAGTTCTTGTTGTGCTGTTGAGGTGGCTAATTATGAAAATATAGTTTACGGAGATGATTGTATTTCAATTGGCAATTCAATGGGCAGAAATCTAAGAACTGCAAATGGTATTATATCTGTTGAAGAATTAACTTTTGCAAGGTCTTATTCAAGGGGTGGAACAACCTATTTAAGTAATGTAACCTATTTAAGTCATTCAGCCAGCGTAAACAGTGGAAACAGTGGAGGAGGTCTTTATGATGGAAATGGAAATCTTGCGGGTATTGTTAATGCAAAGTTTAGAGATGTTGAGTCAAACAAAACTTTAAAATACGAAGAAGTCGTTCACGGAATGTTCTATGCAATACCAAGCGATATTGCAGTGAGTATTGCCGAAAATGTGATAAGAAATAACGGAAAACTGGTAAAGGCGAGCACAGGTTTAGAATATTGGGATAATTATCAAGATGATTACGGGAAAAAATATTCTGAATTAAAGTCATATATTGATTGCGTTAATCCTAAAACTGAAATAACAGAGAAAGGTTTGAAAACTAGATGTGATATGATTGTTAATAAAGATATAGGACAATTTTTAAAGGGTGATAAACTTATTTCTGTTGAATATAAATATAATGGAAATGATGTGGTTAAAAATCTAAATCATACCTCTGCTCTCGAAAGTGTTATGTTTAACTGGAGTAAGAATGATACGCTAACATTTACAGTTGAGAGAAATGGCGAAAAAATTGAAATTTTGATGGAAATTAATGCTACAACAGTAGTTATATAGTAAAATGTTTTTCTAATTAGTTGACAATAAAATGAGGCTGTTTTATAATATAACTTAATTAAAAATAAAGGAGTTTATTATGACATTTGAAACCGTACAAGGCATAATTGTTAAAAATTTATCTGTTGATAAAAGCAAGGTTACAATGGAGGCTGACTTCGTTGCAGACCTTGGTGCTGATTCAATTGATTTGGTAGAAATCTATATGGACCTTGAAGATACATTTAAGTTATCTATTCCAGATGATGAACTTCCAAACATTAAGAAAGTTGGCGATTTAGTTAAATTCATTGATGAAAAGACAGGCAAATAATTAAAATTAAATGGTGTTAGGAACAGCATTAATAAAATGTCTGTTCCTAGCTTTATTTTGTAGGAATTTTGAAAATTGATTTGCTGGTATAGCACAGTTGGTAGTGCAATTGATTCGTAATCAATAGGTCGCCGGTTCGAGTCCGGCTACTAGCTCCAAAAAATAGACCAAATAATTTGGTTTATTTTTTTATGCAAAAAAATTTGTGCACATTGTCTAATGCTTAGCTCTTGACAAATGAATTGAAATGAATCTATAATGAGAATAGAGTAAAGGAGGTGGAAATATGACAGATCTAATGGCTTTAAACAGCGGAAATTATGACGACTCGAAAAATGCTCAGCAAGCAGTTGTTGATGCAGAAGATTGGTGCAGTGAGATTTATCAAGACATTGTGCAAAACAAAAAAAGACTCGTGTTTATATCTGGTGCGTCAAGTTCCGGTAAAGGAACAAATGCTAAACTTTTGGTTGCTTACCTTGCCGAGCGTGGTATTCGTGGACTTCATGTGGAGGCTGATATGTACTACAAGGGTGTGGCACGAACAATTACTGAAAAGGTTATTCAACAACCAGAATTTAGAAAGTATGCTTCAAGTTGCTCGGATATCTATAGGGCCTTGCTTTCAGTTAATAAGTATGACAAACTGGAAGATAAGTTTAAGAAAGAAAATATTGCTCCAATAGTACAAAAGTTGGGTGCAATAGTTGGACAAGAAGATGCTCCAATCGTTCTTCGTGCATTGTATAATCAATATCTAAACATTAACTTTGATGAACCAACGACTTGCAGATTTCGTGACATTGAAAAAGATTTAAAGGCTTTACTTCAAGGCGAAAAAGTTATGCTTTCAAGTTACAGTTTCAATTTCAGTGAGTGTTTTGAAGATGTTAAACAAATAAAAGATGGCAAAGATTTTGATGTTCTAATTGCCGAGGGTCTGTATATGTTAAGGCCTGAAATTTTATATAGTTTTAATCCAAAAGATGTTGCTACGGCATTTATAGATTGTGATACACCAACTATGCTATCAAGAAGATTTTATAGGGATATTCAACTGGCAAGGACAACTATGCCTCACGAAATGACAATTACTCTTGCACTAAAAAAGGTTATGCCCGCGTTTTATACATACATTTTGCCAACCAAATCAAAAGCACAGCATATTCACTACGCAAGTTTGACACCAAAAGAAATTGAACTTAGAAAACCAAGTTCACAAATTAAGTACCCAATAACAGATGAACAATATGAAAAAATTATGAATAGTGGTTTTTACAGTACCTTGCAAGGTTTGCAAAAAGATGTATTCTTTACAGATGCAAGAGGCAGAAAACCTTTTGAAATTAGACTTCGCTCAACAGATGGCTATGTAAATTCATTAACATTTAAAATGGGGAAAGATACAGCCAATAGGCATATAGATAATTATAATTTAAAAGATATATTTGATAGAGATGACCTTGATATGGGTGAGTTTTGTCAGTCTATGATAGATTGTGGATTTAAGTTTGACTACTCTTTCACAAAATACAGGCAAGCATATGCAGTTCAGGGGAGTGATGGAGTGTTTACTATTAACTTAGATGACCTTGGGAAGATGGGGAAATATGTGGAAATAGATAATGCAAGTTTCTTTGACCTAAAAAGAATGGAAAAAAGGTTTGGTTTGACCGATAAATTTACTTGTTCTTATGTAGACCGATTAAAAGAAATGGAGTCAAATCAAGAGTTGAATCAAGATAATTA
>JAZNEY010000051.1:0-3101 GCA_045588795.1 Clostridia bacterium
CTTTTTAGTTGACAATTTTAGGGATTTATTGTTATCATAAAAGTATGAATTATAAAGATGTATTAGAAAGTGAATATTTTAAAGAAACTTATTTAAAAATTGAAGAACTTAAAAAGGACTTTTATGTCAACCACGGTTTTATTCATATTGATGGGGTTATTAAAAACGCAAAATATTTAGCAGACCTTTTTGGACTGACCTCAAAAGATAAAGACCTTTTACTTATTGCAAGTGCTCTTCATGACATTGGATATTTGATGGGCAGAGATGACCACGCAAAAAACGGTGGAAAGTTAGTAAAAGATTATTTGAATGGTAAAATGGAAGAAAAGGACATAGAAGTAATTTCAAGGGCTGTTGCTTGTCATGGTGGAAAATCAGAAGAAGATTTCAAGTGCCCAGTTTCAATGTGCTTGATACTTGCCGACAAACTTGATTTTACAAAAGTAAGGTATAAAGATGATGGAAAGGAACATTCTTCTTTGCATTTATTTTTGAGCATTGAAAAAATTTTATTTGAAAAAGTTGATGGGAATAATTATAGGCTTAATATTTACACAACCAACAAATTCCTATTTAACGATTTAGAAGATAATTATTTCTTTGCAAAACTTATTGAAATGTTTAAAAGACTTGAAAATGCGTGTGGTTATAAAACAACGCTAAATATTATAGAAGCTAATGATATTTAATAACTTGGTTGACTTTAATTATTGTATAATTAACCTAAGTAAAAGACAAAGGAGTTCGTGAATATATGGAAAACAAGGTTTGGTGGAAAGAGTCTGTTGGATATGAAATTTATATCCGAAGTTTTTTTGATTCTAATAATGATGGAATTGGCGACTTGAATGGAATTACTCAAAAGTTACAATATATCAAAGATTTGGGGGTTGATTTCATTTGGATATGTCCGTTCTATGACTCGCCACTTGATGATAATGGTTATGATATAAGAGACTATAAAAAGGTTCTATCTGAGTATGGAACTGTTGATGACTTTAAAAATTTGGTTGAAGAAGCACATAAGTTAGGTCTTAAGGTTTTAATTGACCTAGTTTTAAATCATACATCAGATGAAAATGAGTGGTTTGTTAAAAGCGTAAAAAAAGAAGAGGGCTATGAAGATTTTTATTATTGGAAAGATGGAAAAACTGATAAAGATGGAATTGTTCACGAGCCTAATAATTGGCAATCATTCTTTGGCGGTTCGGCTTGGAAATTCAATATGGAAAGAGGGCAATACTATTTAAAAATATTCTCAAACAAAATGCCTGATGTGAATTATAATAGCGAAATTGCTCTTCAAAAAATGGCAGAGGTCATAAACTTTTGGTGCGACGCTGGTGTTGATGGTTTTCGTGTTGATGCAATTTCTCATATTGGAAAAGAAGAGAATTTTAAAAATGGAAAGAAAGGGAAAACTTATAAAAGGTTTTCAAATCTAAAAAGCACGCATCAACATTTAAAAAAACTTGCAAGTAATTGGAAGCCTTTTGGTGCTGTTGCGGTTGGCGAACTTGGGGGTGGTCCAACATTAAAGGATAATATCGAATTTACAAAAGATGGAAATGGTGAACTTGATATTGTATTTGATTTTGACCACTTGAAAAATCTCAAAATAGATAAGTTTGGAAATGAAAGTGTGGATAGTGTTTCTCTTCAAAAGGCTCTTATAAAAAAAGAGGAAATTATAAAAGGGGGTGGTTGGTCAGCTCTCTTTTGGACAAACCACGATTATCAAAGGCTTGTTTCGCTTTATGGTGATGATAAAAATATAAGCAAAAGTGCTTCTGCTTTTGGTGCATTAATGTATTTGTTAAAGGGCACTCCAATTATTTATATGGGTGAAGAGATTGGAATGAGCAACTATCCGTTTAAAAGTGAAAATGAATTTGAAGATATTAATGCAAAAACACTTTTAAGTCTTGCCAAAAATGATAAAGAAAGAGAAAAAGTCTTTAAAACCCTTGCAAGAGAGACAAGAGATAATGCAAGAACAATTATGCAGTGGAGTGGTGCTATCAATGCTGGTTTTAGTGATACAAAACCGTGGTTTGTTGTAAACAACAATTACCATCAAGTTAATGTTGAAAGGCAGGAAAAAGAAGAAGATTCGGTTTTGAGTGAGTACAAGAAGATTTTATCTCTTAGAAGTAGCGACAAAGAAATCTTTTGTTATGGTGATATTCATTTTGAAAAGATTAAAAATGGAGTTATTGCGTATAAAAGACAATTAAAAGGTGAAAACAGGGTTTATATTGTGGTTGTAAATCCAAATGCAAGTGTTGTTAAATATACAATCCCGTCTGGTGAAATTGTTTATTCAAATTATAGAGAAACTGTAAGAGGGGAACTTGGACCATTTGAGGCTGTTGTTATAAAACAAGACTAGTTGTTTAAAACTTCAAGGCTCATATTATTTGTTTCTGCTGAAGTGTTTGATTTTTTAAATCTTGAAATGAGGGCGAATATAAATAGTAGGCTTGCAATTATAAGGTAATAGGTTTTAAGTTTTGTAAATATACTTAACATAACAAGGATTAGGCTTGCTTTTAAATATTTTTTAGAATAGTTAGAAGAAAAGATGTTGTTTTTTAGATTTGTAAACATCTTTTCTTTTACTCTGTCTGTAATTTTAGGGAAAGTGTTAAACTTTTTAAAAAACAAATAACTTTCGGTAGAATTTAAAAGTTTTAGCATTGAAAAGGCAGTGGATACCTTTATACAAGAGTCTGAAAAAGAGGGGGCAAATATTAAAATTGGCAACTCATACTTTTTTGATTTTGTTATTATTTCATAAAGATTTTCAAGTGAAAATTCTTTAACTAAAAAATTAAAATAGATTAAAAATTGCTCATCTGAGTTTTTGCCTTGTGCTTTAATAAATGGAAACTCTTTTGTCGTTTGATAGTCTTTTTTTAGCATTATTTTGAAAAATGTATATACTTTATTAGGGTCTGCCATACTGAGGGCGAGAAAGCAGTCTCGCATATGTTTTTCTTCTGTCCTTTTTAGAAGTTTTGGTTCTGAAAGTTTTTTAAACAATTTAAAAATAAAGAAATAGGAAATACTTCCAAATAAAACTCCAAAGATTAATT
>JAZNEY010000052.1:0-5106 GCA_045588795.1 Clostridia bacterium
AAATAAGCAAATAATAAAAATAAAAGCAGATGAACCAAACTCACCTGCTATTTGAAAATTTAACTTTTACTTTTTAAGATTTACAACCAAAACTCCAAGAATGCCACCGCCAATAAGTCCAAGAAACAAGTCGTATATTAGCGACATTTCAAAGTTCATTGCTCCATTTAAGATTGAAAATACTACAAAGCAGAAAAATATATACACCATTCCAAGCATTGCGCCTTTAATAGCACCCTTTTCTCCATCTTTACAGACAAACAACACACCAATAGACATACTAATTATTTTTATTATAATATTGGCTGGCGTTATAACCTTATCGCTCCAATTAAACCACTTTATAAACAATGCAAAAAATAAAATTAAAATAAGTGAAACAATTATTGAAACAAATGACCCTACAATAAAATTAAGCCATGCACCACTTCTTCTTTCACTATATACACCCACTTTTGACATAATATCACCTCTTCCATCTTTCAAATTATATTAATGTATATGATAGGTAAATATCAAAATATGAATGTAGAAAACAAAAAAGTGTGCTTATTTGCACACTTTATTTTGTTTACTTCTTTTTCTTATTTGTGTTTTTCTTTGGTGTTTCTTGTTTTTCTTCTGCATCAACATCAACCACTGTTGGCTCTTCTATTTCTGTGTCTTGAACTTCTGTTTCTTCTGCGATAGGTGCAGCAGTTGCTGTTTCCATATTAGGTGTTGTTACAACGCCAGCAATAGCATCAAGATTAAATTCAATATACATTTTATTTGTCTTGTCGCCAGTTTCAAGTACCATGGTTTTCATACCATCTTTTTCATTAATTCTAACGATACGACCAATCACACCGCCAACTGTTTGAACTTTGTCGCCAGCTTTTAGATTCCCTTGCATTTCTTTATATGCTTGAATTCTTTTCTTTTGGCTCATTGATGGCAATACAAGCATTGCAATAATCAAAACGCCTAAAACAATCAACATAACAATTGATGAAGATTGACTTCCACCCTCTAGTAATAAATTAAACATAATATACTCTCCTTTATAAACTAATAATATTTTATCATATACATTTCTCTTTGGCAATAAAATTTATGTAATATATTCTAGTTTTTTGACTTATCATATCCCGTTTTTGCAAAATACTCATCTCTAAACTCTAAAAGCCTATCCTCTCTTATCGCCTTTTTAATGTCCTCCATTAAGTGAGTTAGATAATATAAATTATGATACGATAACAAACTCGCCCCTAGCATTTCGCCTGAGTTCATCAAATGTCTTAAATAGGCCTTTGTATAATTTTTGCAAACATAACAATCACACTCATCATCAAGTGATGTAAAATCTTCTTTATACATTCCATTTTTTACAACAACTTTGCCTTTTGATGTGAATGCTGTACCATTCCTTGCTATTCTTGTTGGAAGAACACAATCAAACATATCAATGCCTCGTATAACGCCCTCAATTAAGCAATCCGGACTTCCTACACCCATTAAATATCTTGCCTTATCTTCTGGATAGTGTGGTTGCAATAGGCTAAGTATTTCATACATTTTTGGTTTTGGCTCTCCAACCGATAAACCTCCAATAGCAATTCCCACCTTTGCATATTTTTTACATTCTTCTAAACTTTGAAGTCTTAAATCATTGTACATATTTCCCTGCACAATTGGAAATAGCATTTGGTTTTCATTTTTCTGTGCTTTAAAACATCTATCAAGCCAAGCGTGTGTTCTTTCCATTGCAATTTTTGCTGTTTTAAAATCTGCATTTGGCTCCGAACAAACATCAAACGCCATCACAATATCTGAGCCTAGTGCATTTTGAATTTCTATCGCTTTTTCTGGTGTAAAAAAGTGCTTTGAGCCATCAAGATGAGATGCAAACTCTACGCCATCATCTGTAATCTTGTTTAATTTCGCAAGCGAAAAGACTTGAAAGCCACCACTATCTGTCAATATTGGCTTGTTCCAATTCATAAACTTATGTAAGCCACCGGCTTTTTTTACAATCTCGTGTCCCGGTCTCATATACAAGTGATAGGTGTTAGACAAAATTATCTGTGCACCAAGCTCATCAACAGATTCAGGAAACAACCCTTTTACTGTCGCTTGCGTCCCAACAGGCATAAAAACAGGAGTTTCAATCTCTCCGTGCGGAGTCGAGAGTCTACCTATTCTTCCTGCATTAGAACTTTTATAATCTACATTGAATTTAAATTTATCTCCCATTATTTTCTCCTTGAATTAATAAACATACAATCACCAAAACTAAAAAACCTGTATTTTTCTCTTATTGCCTCATCATAGCATTTAAACAACTCTTCCTTTGTTATAAGAGATGAGACAAGCATTAAAAGAGTACTTTCCGGCAAGTGAAAATTTGTAAGCAGTGCATCAACAAATTTAAATTTGTAAGGTGGATAAATAAATATTGACGTACTTCCATTTCCGGCTTTTACTTCACCATTTTCATTTGCAATTGTTTCAAGGGTTCGAACGGAGGTCGTTCCAATTGCAATAATTCTTTTCCCCTCTCTTTTTGCTGTGTTTAGTCTTTCAGCAGTTGCACTATCTACGAAATAATCTTCGCTGTGCATAATATGATTTTGCACATCTTCAACCTTTACAGGTCTAAAAGTTCCAAGCCCAACATGTAAAACCACCTCTTCTACTTGAACACCTTTTTCTTTTATCTTTTCCAAAATTTCAGGGGTAAAGTGTAAACCCGCTGTTGGTGCAGCACTCGAGCCATCAATCTTTGCATAAACCGTTTGATATCTGTCTTTCTTTTTTAGTTTCTCTTTGATATATGGCGGAAGTGGCATTTCGCCAATCCTGTCAAGTTCAGCCTCAATAGTTAATCCATTTAAAATCTCAAAATCTATTATCCTTTCACCTGTATCGTTTATAGATTTAACAACACCAACTAAATTATCACTATAAATAACCTTTGTTCCAACTTTAAATTTTTTGCCCGGCTTTACCAAACACTCATAGGTATTTAACTCTATCTTTTTTAGTAAAAGAGTCTCTAATATTTCTTCTTTATCTTCCCTATGTCCATACATCCTTGCAGGAATAACTTTGCTTTTGTTTAAAACTAAAACATCATTTGGAGTTAAGTAATCAATAAAATCATAGAAGTGTTTATGCTCTATTTGACCGCTATCACCATTATACACTAACATCTTTGAATGGTCTCTCTTATCAAGCGGGGTTTGAGCAATTAATTCTTCTGGTAAATCATAATAAAAATCACTTGTTTTCATATTTTTATCCTTTAAAAATTTGCTATTGTATTATACACTATTGATTAGAATAAATCAATAAACTCTTGCCGATTTTAGCAAGAGTTTACTTTAAATATTATATTTATTTTGTTGTTGGTGGTGAATACTTAAGCCCCATATGTTGATATGCAGGCTCAAGAGCAATTCTTCCTCTTGGAGTTCTTGCAATAAACCCAATTTGCATTAAAAATGGTTCATAGCAATCTTCAATAGTTGCAGGCTCTTCACCTGTAATTGCTGCAAGAGTATCAAGACCAACGGGCCCACCATTAAATTTGTTTATGATTGTGTCCAATACTCTTCTGTCAACAAAGTCAAGCCCAAGGTCATCAATTTCCATCTTTGAAAGTGCATGGTCTGCAAGTTCTTTTGTTATAACTTCAACATTTTGAACTTCCGCAAAATCTCTGACCCTTTTAAGTACTCTGTTTGCAATTCTTGGAGTTCCTCTACTTCTTCCAGCAATTTCAAGCGAGGCATCTTCGTTAATCTTTACATTCAATAAATTGGCAGACCTTTTTACAATAGTTGCAAGTTCTTCAGTTGAATATAATTCAAGCCTACACATTACACCAAAACGGTCTCGAAGTGGATTGGTAAGCATACCTGCTTTTGTGGTTGCACCTATTAAAGTGAAATGTGGAAGATTTAATCTCATACTTCTTGCACTTGGTCCTTTACCAATAATGAAATCAAGAGCAAAGTCCTCCATTGCAGGATACAAAATTTCTTCTACTGAATGATTGAGCCTGTGAATTTCATCAATAAATAAAACATCATTTTCATTTAAATTGGTAAGAAGTGCAGCAAGGTCGCTTGCCTTTTCAATTGCAGGGCCTGATGTGAGTCTTAATTGCACGCCAAGTTCATTTGCGATAACATTACTTAGAGTTGTTTTGCCAAGTCCCGGTGGTCCATACAAAAGCACGTGGTCAAGACTTTCTTTTCTTTTCTTTGCTGCGGTTATATAAATATTAAGGTTTTCTTTTACCTTTTCTTGTCCAACATACTCTGCCATTGTTTTTGGACGCAAACTTACCTCAGTGTCTATATCTTCTGAAATCATATTACTTGAAATAAATCTTTCTGCATCTTCAAAATCTCTCATTTTGATAACTCCTTTTATCTAGCCATATCTTTTAAGCACATTTTAATAATTTCTTCTGCCGTCATATCTGGCTGTGCAATCTTTTGTACAAGTTTTAATGCATCTGCGTTTGATAAACCAAGCGAAGCCAGTGCAACACAAGCATCTTCAACCGCTTGACCATTAACTTGTAAACTATTGCCCTCGACAGCTTTAATTTGACCAGTGCTATCAATTTTACCAATTTTCTCGCGAAGTTCAACAACAATCTTTTCTGCTGTCTTTTTGCCAAGACCTTTTATTTTACTTAGCACTGCTAAATCTGATGTTGCAATCGCTATTGCAAGGTCCTCACTTGAAATACTTGACAATACTGTTACTGCTAGTTTTGGTCCAACACCTGAAACGGTAATAAGTTTTAAAAACATTGACTTCTCATTATTGTCTGCAAAACCAAACAATGTAACAGAATCTTCTCTTACTGCCATATATGTTGGAACAAGCACCTCACCAGTTTCAGGTGAAAATTTAAAAACTGCATTTGCTGTTGCTGTCATTTCATATCCAACGCCTGATGCCTCTATTACAAGATAATTTTCATTATATTCCGCAACTTTCCCTCTTATAAATGCTAACATAATTTCCCCTTTTTAATTAATGCATAGGACTGTATTTTCTGTTTGTCCAGTTTCCTGTCGTTAGTGTATCCATAGCACTTCCTGC
>JAZNEY010000053.1:0-2373 GCA_045588795.1 Clostridia bacterium
GTTGTGTCAATTCATTTTTTACCAAATATAATATGACAATCTTTGTCACAATAAGTGCGCTAAAATCTTTTTATCAAACGTAGAAGGTCGCATTAGGCAATTTTACCCACCATTTTTCATCTTCACACATTTACAACACAAAAAAGTCCGTGTATCCACACGGACTTTTAATTTTTTTAAAATTTTTAAAATGCATTTTTTGACGTTTTTTGCAATAAAAACGGTTAAAATATTGCAAAATTTAAAAAAATTGCCAAAGGAAAGAGTATTGTGGCTAAAAATTTTTGGCACTGAAACTTGATTTTCGGTATTTTGGGATTTACAATTTAATCATGGAAAGCAAATTTTCTGTACCTAAATTTTATTGGCCAAAGGTTAAGATAATTTGCAATTCAAATATTAAAATTAAGGAGATAGTATGAAAAATTTAACAATTCCATTTACGGAAGATTTTCAGTTCCAATCATACGCAAACGAGCAACTCAACAGCACTCAATATTTTGCTATTGGAACTTACAATGGAAACAACTATGCATTTAATATTGCTGGTCAATTGAAAAGCCAAATTGAGGCAAGTGTGCCAATTGGCTGTGTAAACGAATGCTATTTGTGTGTTCCTGCTACTGCAAATATTGGCACTTGTTATGTTGATAGTTTTGCGACAAGCGATACCTCTATGGCTATTTGGGAAGACGACTATTTTAAAATTCCCTTGTTTGATCATATGAATACCGATGAAAACAGTGCTGACTATGGCGCAGTTTTGGCAAGTGTCTATTGCCCAGACGCCACAACTTTTGCTATGTTGCAACCCAATTTGGCTTGGCTTGAAGTTGAGGTTTTTGGTTTTCAATTGCAAGTGCCAGACAACGAATTGCACGTTTACAAAAAGGATAATACTTTGGCTTTGTCCAAAGTCCACGTTTCTCCCAAAGCAATTTTTACAAATGCGGACGGACAACCCGAAGAAGTTGAATTGGAACGAAGCTCTTACTCTTTGTCATTGACTTCAGACGGAGAGGCTAACTATTTAAACGTTTCTTATTTAAACCAAACAGTACAAAAAACAATATCTCTTCATGAGTACCAAGACTTCTTTGACGATCCAGATACAATAGACGAAGATGAAGGCGTACTGATTTATGGCAACGACAACTCTTCTAGTGATCTCAAAATGGACATTTATTTTCCCGCAATACCTGAAAGTTCTCCTTGCAAACTAACGTTCAACGCAGTTATCACTCTTCACGGTGGTGGTTGGTCTGGTGGCGATAGAACAGGATACGATTATCACACGCAAAGAATCAAGGACAATGGGCTGGTTTGTGTGAATATGGATTATTCTTTGCTTGGTTCAGCTAACATTCCTAATAGCATTACACCTTGCGAAAAAATGCTTCGCGACATTAGCGCAGCAATCAGCACTTTGCGCACGACGTTGGACGATTGTGGTCTTATTCTTGGCAAAGTGGCATTGATGGGCTACAGCGCTGGTGGACATCTTGCTTTGCTTTATGGTTTTATGTTAGAAAATTATTTTGCAAACAATTCAGACAATCAAGAAAGTAACTCTGATGACAATGAGGCAACTCTTCGTCCGATATCCTTAATTATTGCAGAAGGGGCCCCCACATATTTTACATTAAAAGATATAGGCAGGGATGTTGATAACTCAAATGAGCGGCCTCCAGCATTTACCGATAATCATAACTATCAATCGAATATCTATCTATTTATAGGTCACTCAAATAGTAGCGATGTCACTCAAGAAGAACTAGATGCAGTTTCTCCTTTGGATGTAATAAAGGAATTTAAAGAGAACCATAATTATCAGGGCAAAGTGTTGCTTGCCTATGGAATTGAAAGTGATGAGAATACAACAGATGATGGATTAATCAAACTTTCAAATGGCCATTTGTTAGAAGATGTTCTTTGTGAGGGTGAATGCAAAGTTTGTTACATAGAGAGTTGCACACATACTTATATGGGTAGAGAAAGCATAACAAACGATGAAGAATATAGAGCTACATTAAATAATGTTTTGCAAGCATTTGGAAGAAACGAAGATATTCAATTCCAATAATATATTAAAACACGAGAATTTTCTCGTGTTTTTCTTTTTTGGTATTTACTTTTGGTAAAGATTTTAATATAATGTTGGTGTAAATATATATAAAGGAGCAAAAGGCGATGACAAAGTTTTCCAAAATTACTGTGGTATTTTTGTTTGTGTGTGCAATGGTTTTTACCTTGTGCGCTTGTCAGCCTGCTCCTTGCAACCATGGTGGTGGCACGGCAACTTGCACCCACAAAGCCGTTTGTGCCCATTGTGGCGAAGAATATGGCGAAGTGGCAAGCCACCATTGGCTTGAT
>JAZNEY010000054.1:0-37208 GCA_045588795.1 Clostridia bacterium
AACCTTTTCATCAGATTTTCTTGCAAAAGACTACGCTGGTCCAATCGTTGCAAGGGGCCTGTTTGCAAAGACTTCAATACTTCCACAAGAGACTCCTCAACCAACTGCAATCCGTGAACAACTTGTAGATGAAAGTGGTAACGAAGTTTCGGTATTTGACAGCGGTGATGCAATAAGTTTAAGGGTTGTCAATTACGACTTCCCAAATTCAACTGTTCTTGATGGTGAGGCGTTATCAAATTATATTGGAATGACTCACGGAAGTGGGCTTGCATCAACGATTAAAAAAGATGGCGATAGTGGTGCAACAGGTATTTTACAGGGTGCGCTAAATTACTTATATGTTCAAGGTGATGGTGTAAGCGGTGTTGGAAATTGTGATGAGGATAATGCGTGGGGCAATCTTTACACAAATTCAAATATAAAGTACTACAATTTAAGTGGAGAGGCCGGCTCTCAAACGGTTACATTCTACGACAAAGATGGTTATGCAATGCCTTGGGGTGGAGACTATGCAGATGTAACTAAAATGGTGGTTACCGAACACGCTCCTGTTAATCTTTATTACATTTACAACAAAGAGGGGTTGTATTTCCCAATAGTTTCCTATTCAGAACTCGATACAATGTCTTTGGCAGAACACTTAACTATGTTTATGACAAACATAACAAATGTTGAGGCTGTTGGAATTCTTGAAAATAGTTTGATAATTAGGTGCAAAGCAGATCTTATACAATTCAAGCCTGATGGTGCAGGAAATGGTTTTACAACTATTAGTATGCTTGTTGGTGCAAGGGTTGATGGAATTGCTCAAAATGGCTACAGCGATTTTGTAACAGCTGGCGTTTTTGAAATTCCAAAATTTTACAACATTATTGGCACAGTAGACACTTCTCCATTTGATCCAGATGCTCCAGCGGTTAATTACGGTAAAAAACCTGGTGATAATGTATCATATATCGCAGACCCATACTCTTTTATGGGTGTTGGTTTTGTTAGCGTATATGGCACATATCTTGAAAACTTATATGTTAAAAATGGTGCAATTTATACGGGCAGTGGAAATACATTCCTTTCTATTAATGATTTAACTGAATTATATTATAATTATTCAATAGATTATATGAATCTTGAATCGAAGTTTGTCGCAAATATCCTTTATGAAATTCAAAGCGATAGCGGAAGTTTTTCGGGCGTATCTGCATATTACAAGAATTTGATTTTTGATAGCGGGGAAAGTTGGAGTATTGATACGACAACAGTTGATGTTTCTTCGCCTAGTGCTATTTACACTTATATAACAAATGGGGCGGGAAGTGGTCATATTGCAACCTATCAACAAATTATTTATTCAATGCTTTATGGTCAAAATTTCTTGATTGGACTTGGGGCTTGTGTTCAACCGCTTGACCCAACACACTTTGGATATACACAAACTGGCGAAAATGTTGATGTTACTCTTTATTCTGCGGTCAACTCAGTTGTTGCAAGTGGTACACAAACTGATGCTGAAATTGCAGGTATAAGCACTGATGCCGGAGAGGGTAAAGATTATGGAAAGGTTTCAGTTGATGTTGAAGTTCCTATTAAGGTTGTAATGCGAAGCGGTAACAATAAATCAAGGGTTGAAGCCGTCCTTGTTAATGTAGATGAAACATCCGCCCCTGGTAAATATGAGGGACATGATGTTTACGATTATCTACTTATAATGAAACTAAACTTCACAAAGTGCGGTGGTTTTGCATTTGGTGCAAGTATTTCAAATGTTGTTTTGGAAGCACCTGATGGAATGGCTGAAAAAACATATATTGTTTTGAAAAATGGTGCACTTCATTGTCCAACTCTTGGAAAGTATATTTTAACAATTGATGCTATGAAACAAATTGCAATGACAGCGGGGGCAACAGAACTTGATGGGCTTGTTTATTCACAAATGTTTGATATGCATACAATCGCAGAAGCGGACAACAGATATATTTATTTTGAAAGAGCACAATTCTTGCTTAGCCCAATATTCGATTTTGCTTTCCACGCTAAGGATAATATCTTCAAAGGTATTGCAGTAAGGCTTGCTGTTGGATTTGTTAAAACATATGATGTTAATGTTTTATATAGGCTTGAAAATGGTGGATTCTTATTAAATTACAACTTCAATACAAGCACTGGTATTGCGGTTGGAAACCTATTTGATATGAGGTACATTAATCCAATTGTATTTATATTCGCAACAGCAATTATATTTGGTATGCTTTGGAATATGGTTTGGAACCTTATTACAAGAATATACGAAATTGGTATAAGATTTATAATCTTGCCGGCAGTTCTTTCTGTTGATGTTCTCTCAGATGGTAAGTTTAAGTCGTGGAAAGACGCTGTTATTGAAAAAATTATGGCGGCATATTCAGTTCTTATAATGTTAAATCTGTATTTTGCATTGATACCATCAATTGAAGAGATTACAACGGGGTTAATTTCTTGGGAAGATCTTCCATCAACATTTACTGGCTTATTTGCAAATATTGGAGCAACGGGTGGTGGCGGATTACTCGCAAGCATTGGACTTTCGGGTGGTATTAAGTCAATTATTCCAAAATTAATTGGTGCTTGGGAAATTTCAGAAACCTCAATAATCGTAATTACTGGCTGGCTTAACAAACTTATCTTTATGATGTTTTTGCTTGTTCTTACAACACTTGTAAAACAAGGTCCAAAAATACTTGGTAAATTTACTGGCACAGAGGATGATATCGCAGATAATACAACAACCAAAAGAATTACTGATATGAAAGATGAGTATGACAAATCTTTGGTTGGTACAGGTTTAAGAGAACTTGGAACAATGGGTACAAATCTTGCTGTAAAGGGTACAAGTGCTGCATTTAAAGGATTTTCAAATCTGCTTGGAAATAAGAGCACATCACAATCATTTAATGTTAGTACTTCACTTGGTGGTGGGCTATCTGGTGGTAGTTACTCATCAAGCAGTTTCACTTCACCTCGTGGAAGCAGGTATGGTGCCGGAGGTAGGGCATTTGAACCAGACACTGGTATTGGTGGAAATAATGGTGAAGATGAAAATAAAGAGAAGAAGTCAGGCGGACTTATGAATATGCCTACTGCTGATGCTGGCGGAGAAACAGTTGTTGTCAAAGGCGGTGGCGGAAGTTCTTATTCATCTGGAGCCTCATCTTCAAGAGAACCTGAAAACCCATATGAGACACCAATTGAAATTGATGAAAACTTATCTGCAGAAGAAATGTACAAAAAGGCTGAAGAGTTACGTCAAGATTCTAAAGCTAAGAGAGAAGAGGCTGAGGGGCTTATTCAAATGGCTGAAGATGATATTAGAATTCAAGAACAAGCTATGGCTGACCTTGAATCTGAAATGTTAATTATTCAACAACAACTTGAACAGGCTCAAGTCAGAAGAGGCGAAGCATATGACCTTAAGAGACAAGCTCAAGCAAATGGTCAAAATAGTGGTGAGGCAAGTGCTATTTGGGAGGAAGAGAGCAGAAGAATTAAGGAATTCCAGGCACAAATCAAGATTATTGAACAGAAGATGGAATATGTTAGACAACGAGAAGAAGAAGATTATGATATGCTTGATAGCGCTGAAAGACTTGCAAACGAATCTGTCCTTAGTGAACGAGAGGGAGATATGTACTTCCAAGCTGCACAAGATAAAGAATATAATGAAACCGTATCTCGTGCTGAAATGGATGCTCTCAAAGCGGATTTTGAGGCTTTGGTTGATGAAACAACAAGAGTTGAAAGTGAGACAATCGATAGTCTAAATGAAATCAGAGCAAATGGCGTAGAAAAACGAGACTTTGAAGCCCTATTTGATGAAACTGCAAGAGTTGAAAGTGAAACTATTGATGCTCTTGATACAAAAGCAGATGCTGGAAAAGTTGCACAGGCTATGAATACAAAGGCGAATGCTGATTTAGTTGAGGGTGTTGTAAAAGATATCGGTAAAGCGATTAATAACAAAAAACGAGATATAAATATTGACATTGATATCGATCTTAGTAGAAGAAAAAAAGATGATTCAGATGATGAATAAAAATTCTTGAGTCATTTGAGCAAAATCATATCGAAAAGATGTGAAAACTAAAATTTAATTTAACTTACCTCCCTTTTTCGCTGGTGGGGCAAGGCGGTTAATGATTATCGCTTTAATCGCCTAACTCCCCTCCACTAAAATAGGGCAAGGTTAAGATTAAATAAAAAGTGGCGACTTTAAACGCATTTTAATAAGGAGAAAAATAATGGCAAGATTAATTCCAAGAAAGACCAAGGTCAAAATTCAATTTTATAAGAATTTTACATTAACTGACGTTTTAGTTCTTTTTGGCGTAGTTGTGCTTGTTGCACTTGCATTTTTAAGTGGGCTAACATTTAGGCTTATACTTGCTGTAGTTATTGGACTTGCGGGCTTGAGTTTGTTTGTTTCTGTTGCACCTGAAACAAGATTATATCAGTCAATAGGGCATACAGCAAGGTTCTTGTTTGCTAACAAAACTTATACAAAAACAGACCCAAAAGTTACAAAAAACATCAAACTTATAACACCTTTTGAGGGCTTTGTTGATTTTTCTATGCACGACGGTGCTAGTGAGTCTGATGATATAAGTTTTATTGACTATGGTAGCTACTATGCAACGGTTATTGAAATTAGACCAGTTCAATTCTATATGCTTAGTGAGCAAAGACAGAACCAGTTTATTACTGCTGTTGATAACGCACTTAAAACTATTGCAGGCGACCAAGTAGTTTCTATCGTTAAAACAGAAAAACCTTTGGTTCTTGACTCTTATCTTGAAAATGAAAAGAGAAAAGTTTCTGATATTATTGCTTCTGCTGAAAGAGGTGATATTTCGGAAGATGAGCTTGACCCAAGACTTGATATTATTGAAAGTCGTATGATTGGTCTTGAAAATTGTAATGTCGGCTCACCAAACACTATTATGAAAGAGCATTACTACTTTATCATTTATGGTAACGGTAAAGAATCTCTTAAAAGTTCAGCAAACCTTGTTGTAACAACATTTGATGGTGGTACAAACGGTTCGCTTCAAGCAAAAATCCTTGATAAACAAGGACTTGCAATATTCTTGAAGAGTACCTATAATGACACCTTTGATGAAAGAGAGATTTATGCTCTTAAACCAGAAGAATATATGGATTGGGTTTTACCTAACAAAATTTCGTTTAGCGGTCGTGGTTTTACAATTGATGGCGTTCCACAATCTTCATTGATTATCGCTGACTATCCACTTGCTGCTCGTAATGCTTGGGGTAACTATTTCTTTAATATTCCGGGCTCAAAAGTTATTGTTAAATTTAAAACTGTCGGTATTGATGAAGCGGAGCGAAGAATCGATAACTCTGTTATGGAAATGGAAGCTCAATATATGAATGGTGGTAAATCATCTAAAATGCTTCAACTTCAAACCCACATTCAAACATTAAACGAACTTTTGGTTTCGCTTAAAAATGGTAACGAAGCATTCTTTGATACATCAATCACTATTATTTCAAAACAAGAAATCAAGAAAAATGTTAAAACTATGCTTCGTAGAGGTGGTTTCAAGTTCAACGACTTGTTCTGCTCGCAAATTGATGGTTTTATCTCTGGTAATATCAGCCGTAAGATGGTACTTGGTCAATATGATAGAGGTATTAACTCTTCTTCACTTGCTGCGATTTTCCCATTCGTTTCTGACTCTGTTCAAGATGAAAAGGGTTTCTTCATTGGATATAATACCGAGCCATTATTCATTGACTTTTTCAAGCGTGATAAAGAAAGAATTAACTCGAATATGGTTATTATCGGTAAGTCCGGTTCTGGTAAGTCTTATGCAACAAAAGGTATTCTTTCTCACCTTGCATCTGACAATAGTAAAATTTATATTCTTGACCCGGAAAAAGAGTATGACAACCTTGTGCATAACCTCGGCGGAAAACTTATTGACGTAGGTTCTGCTAAGATGGGTAGACTTAACCCATTCCAAGTATTTACTACTCTTGATGATGAGGGTGATGAGGGACAAAATACTTCGCTTGCAACTCACTTGCAGTTCCTTGAGCAATTCTTCAAAATAATTCTTGATGGTATTACGACTGATGCGCTTGAAATTTTGAACGACTGCGTTAAGCAGGTTTATGAAAAGTTCAATATTACAGCAAACACAGATATTCAAAAACTTGATGCAAAAGATTTCCCAATCTTCCAAGATGTTTATGATTTTATCAATCGTAAGTTTAAAGAGTCGAAAGATGATTTCTATAGAAACAACCTCCGTGTTATTATCACTTACTTAAACAAGTTCGTTTCTGGTGGTAGAAACAGTATGCTTTGGAATGGTTACTCTTCAATCACCGCAGATGAAAACTTTATCGACTTTAACTTCCAGTCGCTTCTTGCAAACAAAAACGGTGATATCGCCAACGCACAGATGCTTTTGGTACTTCGTTGGATTGATAACGAAATCATTAAAAATAAAGACTATAACGCAAAATATAACACTAAAAGAAAAGTTATTGTTGCAATTGATGAGGCCCACGTGTTTATCGACCCTAAGAAAGACGTTGCGCTTGACTTTATGTATAACCTAGCAAAACGTATTCGTAAGTACGAGGGTATGCAAATTATTATTACACAGAACTTGAAAGACTTCGTTGGTACACCATCTATCGCTCGTAAATCTACTGCTATTATCAACGCTTCGCAATATTCATTCATCTTCTCGCTTGCTCCTCACGATATCAACGACCTTGTTGAACTTTATGAAAAGGCCGGAAGAATTAATGAGGCAGAGCAAGAAAGTATCGTTTCGAGCCCAAGAGGTCGTGCATTTATGATTACAGGACCTTATAGCAGAACTACTTGCGATATTACTCTTTCAGAACTTGTTATTGCAACATTTGAAAAACCTGATATCAAGGCTTATAAGAAACAGCAAGAAGAACTTGCAAAACAAGCAGCTCAACCAGTTCCTGGTGTCGTTGAAGAGGCTATTGAAAATGGACCTCCGATGGAAGAAAGTATAACTCCTGTTGTAGTTCCTGAACTTCCTGTTGAAGAATCTGGACTTCCAGTAGTTGAAGAAACAACACCAGTTGAGGAGATGGAAGAACTTACAACTGAGGCTGTAACTGAAAGTGCTGAGGTAAAGGAAGAGGCTCCAGCTGTTGAAGAAGATTCTATGGAAACTGAAGAAGAAACCTCTGCGGTTGAAGATGAGACTGAAAAACAAGATGAAGAAGTTGAAGCAGGATTTAAACCTGTAAGTGGTGGATTTACGCCAATCAATGGTGGATTTACGCCAATCAATGCTGGAACAAAACCGACATCATCTGGATTCACTCCGATAAGTGGTGGGTTTACTCCGGTAAAGGCGAGTCCAAAGCCTGCAACTGACGCTGATGGAAGTCAAGGATTTACACCAATCAACGCAGGACAAAGTGCAGGAAAATCTGGTGCTACTCCGGTAAGTGGCGGGTTTACTCCGGTAAAGGCAAGTCCAAAGCCAGCGCCAGCAGGATTTACCCCAGTAAAGGCGAGTCCAAAGCCAGCGCCAGCAGGATTTACCCCAGTAAAGGCAAGTCCAAAGCCAGCGCCAGCGGGATTTACTCCGGTAAAGGCAAGTCCAAAGCCAGCACCAGCCGGCTTTAAACCAACTAACGAGGGTGGAAATGGCGGAAATTCTTCTTTTCCAAAACCACATAAGCCTTAAAAATGGTGATTAAAAACTTTTAAATTTTAGAAGGACAAAAGATATATGCAAATGATGGTTAACATTATTAAAAATATTTTTGGAGTAGGTGCACAAAAAATTTGTGCGTCTGCTCTTTGTTCTCCTCATTTGCAGAATGTTTTGTCTGTTCTTTGTGAAGCAAGTACAGTAACAGTTGCAACTAATTCTATAATCAATGCATTTACTTCTATAATCGAGGGGCTTGCGGGAATTGTTATTGCTTGGTTCTTCTTAATATCTAAATTCGTGTTCCAAATCGTTGACTTGATTCAATATTTAGTTTACAAACTTGCAGGTATTAATTTATCTTCTGAAATCACATTTGATTTGCCTATTTTCAAAATTTTACTTTCAGATACAATTCTTGACCTATTTATGGCACTTTTCATTATTGGTTTGATTTTGCTTATCATTTTCACAATTATTGCTATTGTAAAATCTGAGTATGAAATTGCAATTGGTCTTGAACAAGATTCAAAGAAAGTAAAAAGAGCATCTGCTAAAATTGTTAAGTCAACACTTACTTCAACCGCACTAATGCTTATAATTCCTTTCATTATGATTGCGGTTATGGCTTTTGGGTCGGTATTCTTAACCAGTATTAACTCGGTGTTAAACCCAGATGGTACTTCAAGCACAACTCTTGGAGGACAGGTCTTTGTGGCTTCTGCTCATAAGGCTAACAAATATCGAATCTACGCCGAGAAGAATGAGAGAATTCCAATCCTTTATGACTTCGTTGACCCATACGACAATGGCACCGCTTATCTTTATACAAGAGATGAACTTGCAAATGAGTATGGTGCTTGGAATAGCGGTGAATCATATTACGCAAACCAAACTAATGGAGGGTATGCTTCGTTTGCCTCAACTTTGGTCTATAAGAACAACAAACTTTATAATAAACAAGATAACTATGGCGGATATGAAAAATGGGTTTCAACACCTGAACAATATTACATTATGGCTGATTTTATTGATTATGCTGTAAAGAACAATCTTGAATTTTATATTAAAAATGCATCTGGTGAGGATATTGATTGGGATAATAGTTCAAGTAATGTTAAAATCACTGATGGGGTATTCAATCCTGCAACCGGTACATTCACTCTAAGTTATGTCGATAACTCTAATGTCAATAAATATGATGATAGTTATACTTTGACTTTGGAAACGGGTGAGTTTATTGCTTCTAGTCCTATTGCTGACACTACAAAGACTATCGCTGAACTCCTTGCAATTACAATGAATGAGGATATGGAGAGCACGGTAGACTCAAAACTATTCAGAATGCTTGAAAGGGTTGAGGGTAGCACAAATGTTGTAAAATGGAAAACTGAAAGCATTGACTACAACAAAGAAACATACACTGTTTATGAACTTACAAAAAGATATTATAATGTAACTACTGGTATGCTTGAGTCAAGGGCGACTGTTCCTGTCGCAAGAAAACAACCTGCTGGTGCTTATTATATTCTAAACAAAGATGAAGATGGTAAATATCATTATACAAACCAAGTAATTGAATATCATAACAATGGTAAACTTTATCAAGATTTGATTGAGCCAGTTTATGTTTATGGCAACTGGCCGGAAAAATTGTATAATGACTTAAAAGTAATATTTGCTGATATTAATATTGATAATTATATTAACTATGATAACTGGGCTGATATGCTTGGTGAATATTACGCCTCTGATTTGAATTTTGAAAATGGTGAAACCGTTTCATTTGCAACTACTTTAATTCACCCTCTTGGACTTATTATGTCAGAACTTTTCCTTGGCGTTACATTTGAGGAAGAGGGGCAGTTGACCGACTTCACATTTACTACCCAATATATGAAAGATGTTATTCAGTCGATTTGTTTTGCGGTTGGGGGAGAAGAAGATTATTGGCAACTAAAATGTGAAATAGACTCTTTTGTTACAATGTTCAATGGCTTGTTTACACCAATAATTGAAGAATTGCAAAAAATTGAAGGCTTTGACCTTTATGATGAAGATGAATATTCTGTTCAAGCCTATGTTTATAAATCTTATCTTGCAAGCGTTATGCTTTCAGATAGTGCTAATGAATTTTTTGAAACTCTCGGCTACGAAATTTTGAATCTTAACAATTTGGCTGCGGTTATTCATAATAGCAGTTCAAACAATTTATACAACTCGAATGGCGAGTTGATGTATGAAATTAAGTACAAAACTGATGATGATGGAAATTATTTAAAATTGCAATTTTTGCCAAAGAATCCAGACTCTTACACCCGTGGTGCTATCGGTAAATATGTTTATAATGTAAGTGGCGCAAAAGCTGTTGTCTGTGATGAGAATGGATATATTAGCGACACATCAAAATATGTTCCTGTTGGTGGTGTGTATGATATGTTCACTAGACTTAACGAGGATAATGGACACTATGAAATTTGGTATGGCTTAAGATTCTATGATGTAAATGAATATAATGAATACTACAGAGAACAACTAGACAAACACCCAAACAATGACATACCAACTTGGGAAGAGTTGTTTGCTCGTTATTTCACAACATATTATAAGGCTGGTTATGACCACGACAGAACATTCACTTATAATAATGAAACATATTCAATAGTCTGCGACACAAATGGAAACATCAAATTTATAAACAATGGCGGAAATCTTAGAATGATTAATTTGCCAACCGCAAGTGATGACTATGGTTTATATTTTGTTCCAAAAGAAGATACAGATTTTATTGTTGAAAATGTTGGTGATACATTAAAATATAAGGTTCTTGTAGAAAATAAATATGTTACAGCTGACAAGGTTAATTTTGAAGATTATTTCGAACCTGCAAAAGTTAGACTTTATGTTTATGATAATGTAGAAAAAGCAAATCCAAATTCAAAAATAGGCCCTACACCTGCAAGTGATATTATCTTAAAGGGTGATGATGAGGCTGAGGTTGATGAGATTTTAAGTTTTGCTATTGATTATTCTATTAAACTAGATACAGGACTTGGCAAATATGTCGTTCAAAACGAAGATATTATCAATTGGCAAATAGATTTTCTATCACAAGATTATTACCTTTATGAAAAAGAATATATAGCAATTACCGAGCAAGTTTATCTAACTTATGATAATTTGCCACAAGAAAGCAAAGATTTGATTGATGGTGCTATTGATTATCTCTATAAGGTTTCTGAGCACGACACCGACCAAAGGAATGAAACTTTCTTACCGTACCTTGAAATTTATAAAGCTGGAAGAGTTTATTTATCTGTTGATAAGAATGTCTATATTGAAGTTGAAGATATATTAAACGCTCCTATGATATCTAGTTACAAGGCTCTTGAGTTTGAGAAAAAATCGTTAAATGATTACGTTGATTACATAGTGGAAAATCAAAACAAGTCAACTAGAAGAGTCTATAAAGACAAATATCAAGAAATTTGTAGCTATTATAAATATAACATTGTAAAATCTATTCAAGAGTATATGTCTTACAGAATTTCAACTGGGTATGAAGTTATTGTAAATGGTCAAAAGTTTACAATTGAACAGGCTATGTCATCTACTGAATTTATGGAAATTGTCTTTGGAAACAATTTGACATATGATGGTCTCGTTGAGCAGTTATCTAGAGGCGTTCTACTTGATGATTTGACCAAGTTTAATAAATCTGCTATGACACTTATGTCATCACACTTGCAGGCTGATTTGAAAGAATTGCAAAGTGTTATTGATAAACTCGAAAGATATTTAATTGTGAATAAAGCGGCGTATAATTCTTCATCTGCTCCTGTAAGTCTTTCACTTACTGACCGTGAACTTGAAATTATTAATACTTTCTATAAAGTTAAAACAGGTGATGAACTTAATATTAACCTCAAAGGACTTTCAAAATATTTGCAATATGCAACTATTCCAACCCCAGCAGGTAAAGAACCATCATTCAACTCTACAATGTATCAAAAAATCATTGATGTTTTGAAAATTTGTCAAGATGACCTTGGTATAATTATTCAAAGATATATGCAAGGCGATAACGATATTTGCTCTACAACAGATTGTTCGACAAACATTGAAGCCTGCGTGCTTTTGAGTAGGTATGTTAGAACTATTGCTGATATCACAGAACTATCTTACGTTGACCAAAATTATAGCGGAATTATAGACAGCAACGGAACTTGGGGGATTCTTCGTGATTTCTTAAAAGATTTTGGTAGTCTTTGCTTTGATTTACAAACAAAATCTAACTTCAACTCTCTTTCTTATGGACAAAAAGATGAGGAAAGTTTAGTTGGTGCAAATACAACTTACATCTCTGAACTTCTCGATATGTTGAATGGTATGCTAATAGAGGTCGATTTTGGAAGTGAGGGCAAATCAATTACTGAAGTTGCGGGAATTGAAGATTTGATTGTCTTTGTGTATGATGAAGATGAAGAAGAATACATCTACACTGAATTAACTGGTGATAATTATTACTCTGAACTTATAAGTGAATCAAAATATTATATCGCTATTCTTTGTGATTATTTCGAAAAAACCACAGAAGAATATCGCCAAATTATTGCAAACTCGCAAGAGGCTTACAATATGATGGTTAAATTTATGAATGGTAGATATACTATGCAACCTAATTCGCTTATATTTACAACATTTATAAAAGATTATATTGAATACTTTAAATACAATGCTGACACAACAGATGATTCATTCCTTGAATATATGTATGATGAATATTATATTGAGGTTGATAATAATCTCATGGGCGGAAATAATGAATTGTCTAATTCAGACAAATTGAGTTATTACTTTATGTATATGGAATCTTTTGACAACTTTAAATTTGCGAATAATGGAAATTATTATTCAGATTTGTCAACCATACAACAAAAGGTAGTTCAAGATGCAGTTAAGTATTACAAACAAATTAAAGATGAGACTGAAACAACTCTTTCTGAGGACCTTGAGTACAGTTTAGAATGTTTAGAGAAATTAAATAGTTTTGTGTTTGGAGTTGGCGGAGAAAATCCAGAAAATGCTGGAGACGCTGAGATTGCTGATATACTTGAAAGCAATCTTGATATTATAAACCTTTATAATGTTCTTGATTTTATGGGGCTTGAGTTTGAGGTAGATAAAAATTTAAGAGATTACAGAATTGATGCATTTAATCAACTAGTCGAATTTAGTGAGTATAGCGGTGAGAGTGTGGCTTCAATTCAAAGCAGATATCTTTCACTTTTGTATCTTGCTTGTTCAGACTTTACACTAAACCCTGAGGGTGCTTCTTATGTTGGTTTTGATGATAATTCAAAACAGATACTATTAAGTCTTGCTGGTGTTGCAAACAAGGCTGATGAACTTCTGGTTGATTTGCAATATGAGGGTAACTATTCTAGTTCGGTCGCTGATGAAAAATATGGAAGCATATTTATTATATGTACTTACAATGAGTCAACTAAAAAATATGAGCCATTTATTTTTGCTTCGGAGCCTGACAAATATAATACTCCTGTTACAAATTATTACAGGTCTGTAAACAACCAAGTTACATATTATCCAGTTATTGCAAAGGGAATTTTTGATGCATACGGAAATCCAACTGCAATTCGTGAGGTAAATGGAAATATTGAATTTTACCGTGAGGAAGTTACAAGATTTAACCTTGCAACCATTTCTATGGACTTTTACACGGTTACACAAGAAGATGTTTCAACTAACTATGGTGTTGTGGGTAAGATTGTTAACTCAATTAAGCAAACAATTAACAGATTTTTAGTTGCCGACTCTCTTGGTGATAGTTTTGAATATCTTGACACTGACCTTGAACCAGATATTTATTATGGCACTAAAACAACTTGCATTTATCACCTTGATAGTGGATATGCAAACTTGAACTATATGTTCTATGAAAAGACAGGAATTGGTGTTACTTATCTTTATGATATTACACAACTAAACATTATTATTTTAGTTTTGGCTTCGGCTGTTATTTTGGACGCTATGTGGAAAGTGTTCTACGGAATAGTTAGTTCAATTTTCCAAATTGCTATTCTGTTTGCGATTTCTCCTGTTATTGTTGGGGTTAAACCTGTTAAGCCAGACGCCTATAAAAATTGGAAGAAAAATTTTGTTAAACAATTCTTTGTGATGTATGGCTTTATTGTCGCTTTGAATTCTTACTTCATACTATTGATATTGATTGACAAGATGGGGTCGCTCATACCGGCATATAGCGAGAGAAGTATTTCAATATTGAATGATACAGCACTATTTAGTGGGCTTGATGTTCTAACTATAGTTTCTGTTCTTCTTTCAACTGCGGTCTTGATTGTTGCAACTACGCTTCTAAAGAGTATGACAGATACATTCTCTGGAACATTATTTAGTGGTGATGATGCCATGAAGTCCGGCGCAAAAGTCAAGGGGCAAACAGAGGCTGTCGTTGCAGAGGGCGAATACTTTATGAGTGGATACCTTGCAAAAGACTCTATGGCAAAAGCGTACAGAGATGCTACAAGTTCGTTTGCACCACTGCTTGGACCTGATGCAATTAGAGAACGCATGAACGAGAGAGAGGCAGAAAAGAACAAGAAACTTGCAAAACAATACGAACAAGACTTAATTTCTCAAGGTGTTGATTCTGCTAAGGCTTCTGACGCTGCTAAGGCTTACAGAGATGCTCTTAACGCTAATATTAAGGCTAGAAATGAACACGTTAAACAAGAAAATGACAGAAGAAAGAAGAGACTTGATGATCATAATAAGCGTATGACTCAATTCGTTCAACCTCCATCTGATCCAAAAGAAGTTAAATGTAAACATTGCGGAGCGAAGTTCAAAAAGAGTCAAGTTAAAGGCACTAATAAGTGTCCAATTTGTCAACAAAAGAATGCTTTTAAATAATAAAAATTTATTGGTGAGTCTATGAATTTAGTTAAATTTATGAACAATTTAATATTTAAAATCAACAGCCAGCACCTGCTTAAAAATGGTGCTGGCAAGGCTCAACGAACGCTTTTTAATGGAACGGGCGGAGAGACTCCAACCTTTCTTTCGGTTCTTATTGAGGGATTCATTGGAAGAATTACCGACATTGCTAATTACCTTATAAGAATAGTTTTCCAATTGCTTTATTTTGTTATTAAACTTGCACTTAACATTATGGACTTTTTGATGGTTATTGTTTCAGAACTATCGGGGCAGGCACAGGCTTTTGATATGGCAAAAGCAAATAGTAACCTTGAAAGTTCAGATATTATTTTCAGATTTTTCTTAAATTCTGTTACTATGAAAATTTTAAAACGAGTATTTATTTTCTCGATTTTAGTATTAATTCTTGTTTCTATCATTGCTATTGTCAAAAATGAATGGCAAAGGGCTACTGATGATAAAGCAAGAGACGCAAAAGTTATTATCGTTAAATCTTTGAAAAGTTTATTGATGATGTTTATTACGCCATTCGTTGTTATTGTTGGAATTATTTTCTCTAATGTTGTTTTAACTTCGGCAATTAACTCATTGAATGGTGGAAAAAGTTTCTTTAGTTTAGGCTCGGTTGTGTTTATGTCTAGTACATATAATGCAAACTGGTATCGAATATATGCTGACAATAATGATAAAATCCCAATATTGTTTGATTACAATGGTGGATTTTACAATGCAGATAATGGTGATATTGATTTTGCTGGTGGGCAGTTTAATCTTGATGACCAAATGGCGGAGCTTAGAGCAAATGAGTATCTGACAAGTGGTTATAGTACATACTCAATGTTTAAAAATCAAGCATACTTTGAGTTTGACCAAGTTCCTGAAAATAGCACTTATTATTCTTTCTATGATGGGGAACATTTGAAAACCAGCAGAATTGAATATTATGTTATGGCTGATTTTATTGACTATGCTATGGAAACCGGTCAAGAGTTCTATATTAAAAATGTCGAAGATGTATTTAATATAGCATATGATGCTTGTGAAGAGGCTCTCGATAATGGACTTGAACTTTATCCTTACGTTGAGGGCGGAAAAGCATCTCTTCAAATTGATGAAGATTTTGAGATTTATTATTACAGGCTTGCTCAAATATTTAACAATATTGTTCCATATGAAAGGCTAGATGGGTCTGATGGACTTGTTGCCAAATCAATATTTAAAAATATTGATGATGAAATGGTACTTGACTTTGAAGATGACAATATTGAAAGTTATAAATTCAATGTTTATTATGATGGCTATCTATTAAATTCGTGCGGGGATATGGGAACTATTGAGCCTGAGGTCGTTGAGGGACCTGGTGGTGAGCAGGTTACAGTTTACCCTGAGACAGCAGTAACTTATGAGGCCTTTTCTGGCGCTGATGATGAGGCGTATGGGGCAAAATACGTCTATTGCTACAAAATGTCTATTCCTTTAAATGAGGACCAAACGCAATTTACAACAATATTTGTTCCGGTTTTCCAAAACTCTAATAACAATAGTTATTTTAAGTTTAATAGTGATTACTTGTCTGATGCAAGTGAGGATAGACCATATGAATCAATGTTTCTTGCAAGGGGCGGTTTTGATACAACTGGCTTTCCAACAGCAATTAAATCATATGGAAACGATATTGTCTTTTATAGACACGACTGCGATAGTGTAGGATTGTTCAAGGCAAAACCTCAACTTAGTTATGTTCAGACTGATGAGAATACTGGGAATCAAGAAGTTATTGAGGCTGAGGGCGATTTCTTTTCAAGAGTCCTTGGTTTTGACCAAGACAATGTGAGGCTTGCACTTGACATTAAAATGGACACAATGCCAACATTTACAAAAACGGTTTTTGATGTTACAACTTTTGATGATGGTCTTTATAAATTGAATTATAGTTTTGTCGGGACAAATTTGAGGCTTGCTAATGTCTATGATACATTAAACATAAATTTTGCAATCTTAACATTTGCAAGTTGGAAGATGATGAGTACATTTTTCTTCTTGATATTTGCTCTTTTGAGACGACTTCTTGAACTCACTGTTTTCTGGTTTACTTATCCTGCTTGGCTTGCATCATTCCCGCTTGATTCAAATGATAATATCACAGAGGGTACAACCTTTGCTATGTGGAGGTCTAACTTCATT
The DNA here is from genome assembly GCA_045588795.1 of Clostridia bacterium. Taxonomy (GTDB): domain Bacteria; phylum Bacillota; class Clostridia; order Christensenellales; family UBA1242; genus UMGS1908. Next base: position 16,878 of record JAZNEY010000054.1, read on the forward strand.
GATAGGGTGCTTGCAGTCTATACAACATATATCGGACTGGTGCTATTCTTCGTGCTTGTGCCGGTTATTGTAGGTATTGATTTTGCAGTTACTATTGTTGGTTCAATAAGTCCTGAAAGTTGGCTTGCATATATTCCTCCAACATTTATTGCTTGGGTGATTAGAACAATGTTTGTTCTTGTATTATTCACTATGGTTGAAAGAATTAATGAAATCATTAACGACCTTGTTGGTGGTGGAAGATTATCTAATTTTGATGCTTCCGGAAAAGATACCTTTGATGATTCTATTAAAACTGTTAAACTCGGCTATTCAACATTTAGTATAAGAGAAAACTTTAAAAAGGCAAAGGGAGCAGTTGCTGACGGTGTCCAAACTGGTTTGAATTTGATACCGGGTAAGGCGTTTATAGATGAGGGGGCAACTGCTGTTCGACATATTTCAAATAATTCTAAACACGCAAAAGCAGTTAAGGCACTCGTATCAACTTCATTATCTGGTGCAACTGACGCAAAAACGGAAATTGCAAAGGCTGGATTTGAAAAACTTACAAAAAGACATTCTGATGGAAATCCTAAAAAAGATGAAAGTGCTGGATTCAAAAATATTGAAGAACGCGCAAGCAAGAGTGGCAGAATTGTTTAGTAAAATTAAGATAATAAAAGAACAAGTCAACTTGACTTGTTCTTTTGCTTGTATTTTGTGTTTTGTTTATTGAAATCAATGGGATATTGCAAAATAGTTGTTATCTTTAAAAATAAGATGTTACAAAGCAATCAGTGATTGTTTTCATTCTCTACTTTCTAAATAACGACATACATTCTTTTACATATTCAGTTATGTTTTTGCTTGCGTATCCAAGTATCTTTCTTGGGTCAAAGACTTCTGGATTGTTTGTTGTAAATTCACGGATTGAGCCAGCAAAACATAATCTTAAATCTGTGTCGCAATTGATTTTTACAATTGGAGTTTCTGTTGCCATTTTTTGAATGGCTTTTGCTGGAATTCCTTGTGCCTTGTTAATTACGCCACCATAGGCTTTAAATCTGTCAACAAGTTTCTTATCGACTCTGCTCGCTCCGTGACATACAAGAGGGAAATTTGGAAGCGTTTTATCAAGTTCTTCTAGGATATCAAATCTGATTTGTGGCTCGGTTGTTCCCTTGTTTGCTCCGTGTGCTGTTCCTATGCTTACAGCAAGGCAGGTAATACCAGTTTTTTCAACAAACTCTTTCGCCATCATTGGGTCTGTAAAGTGTGAGACCTCACTTGATTGTTCATCTTCAACACCAACAATTTCGCCAAGTTCACTTTCAACTGATACATTTTTCTTCTTTGCGTATTCAACAACTTCTTTCGTGCCTTTGATATTCTCTTCAAAAGGTAAGTGGCTTAGGTCAATCATTACAGAAGAAAAACCTGCGTCAATCGCTTTTTTACAAACTTCAATATTTTTTCCGTGGTCAAGGTGAAGTGCTATTTTTGATGGACTCTTTTCGGCTAGAGTTTTAACAATTGCAACCAGTTCATCAAACCCTGCGTATTTACAAGCAGATTCGCTTGCTTGTAAAATTACTGGAGTGTTCATCTCTTCGCTTGCCTTTATTATCGCTTGTGCAAATTCAAGATTTGAGATGTTAAACGCTCCTATTGCATAGCCATTTTTTCTTGCATCATTTAACATTTCGGTCATATTACAATACATAAAAATTACTCTCCTAAAATTTAATTTATACAATTATTATAAATCTTTTCAAGTGTCATTTGCAACTTATTTTGTGTCTTTGTAATTAAAAGTTATCTAACTCGCTGGCTAAATTTTGGCTGTTTTTTAGGCTAATATCACAAGCAAACCACTACTAAAATTTTGAAAATTTACACTGATTTTGTTTTTTAGTTTTGTACCACCACAAAAGGTGCTATCGCTTTTAAGTCTTTATTCAAAAACAAGGTAAAATTTTAAAACGGTGCAAATTTGGGGCTGATTTTGCGAGTGTAAAAAATTAAAAGTTTAAAAATTGGCAAAAATTCAAAATTTTAAAGTGCTATTTATGTTGAATAATTTGAGTGCGATTTTGTCGATTTTGTTTTCAATTTTCGTTTGCAGATTTTCTAGAATAAATAAAATTTTGGCAGGCATTGTTTGCTTTTAAAATTTTGAAAAATATTCGTTGCGAATAGTAACTCTCTCGTGTTATAATGAAAGAAGAAAAACAACAAGTTTGGAGAAAAATATATGGACGGAATTGAAATTTTAAACAAGTTAAAAACAACCGGCTATAAACCGGAAAATTCAAAAGAGGAAGAATTTATTTACGCACTTAAATCTAATGGGTTTGTGTTTTTTGATAAAGCACTTTCACTCTTTAAACTTCAACCGGATACAATAATCGAAGATGGGGTTGAAGAAGTTCGCTTGTCGCTTAATGCGAAAGTTCAATCTCTTGGGCTTTTTGCACTGAACAATAATTTTAGACCATCACTTGAAAGGGTTGTTGCTGAGCCATTTTTGCAACTTAACTATTTAGGGCTTATGGAAGATATTGATTGGGTGAAAGTCTTGGGAGAACATTCTCTTGGCGAAACCTTTGACTGCGTTGTTGTGGGTTATGCTAAAAGTAGTGATAATGAGGCATATCAAGTTGAGCTTCCAAACTCGGTAAAGCCACTTCGCTATTGCAAAAATAAAAGAGCGGACAATCCTTACTTTACCGTTTCTCTTTCAAAACGAGGAAAAGAAAGGGATAGCAGTTTGCTTGAATTTACACCAATTAGAAGAACTCTTTGCAAGATGAGACTCGGGGTAAAAACCTCGCAAGGGATATTCTTTAATAAAGAAGATATTCAAAATGCTGGTGTGTCAATGACAATTAATAAAGCCTCTTTTTATGCGTAGGATTGTATAATGAAATAATAAACTCGGGGTAGGAGTAAATTCCTTATCGAGTTTTTATTTTTTGCCTAAAATTTAGTTGATAAAATTTGCGTTTTGGTTTATCATATTAGGTGTAATAACAAAAAATTTGGAGGTAGATTTAATGGCTAAAATTAAAATTGGCATTAATGGTTTTGGTAGAATTGGTCGTCTTATGTTAAGAGCCTCTATCAAAAATAACACAAACATTGAAGTTGTTGGTGTAAATGACCCATTCTTATCGCCTGACTACGCGGCTTATATGGTTAAGTATGACTCAATACACGGACATTTTGATGGCACTGTTGAAGCAGGTGAGGATTGCATTATCGTTAACGGAAAGAAAATTATGTTCTATTCTGAAAGAGAGCCTGAACTTATTCCTTGGAAGGCTTGTGGCGCTGAATTTGTTGCAGAGGCTACTGGAAAGTTCACAACTTTGGAAGATGCTTCAAGACACCTTGTTGCGGGCGCTAAAAAGGTTGTAATTACTGCTCCTGGTAAAGCGGGCGTTCCTGTATTTGTTATGGGTGTAAATGAAAATGAATATAAACCAACTATGAATGTTGTTTCTAACGCAAGTTGTACAACAAACTGCTTGGCTCCTCTTGCAAAGGTTATCCACGATAACTTTGGCATTGAAGAAGGTCTTATGACAACTGTTCACTCTACAACTGCTACTCAACTTACTGTTGATGGTTCAAGCAGAAAAGATTGGAGAGGTGGTCGGGCTGCAAGTGGTAACATTATTCCATCATCTACTGGCGCTGCTAAGATGGTTGGTGAGGTTATTCCATCACTTAAGGGCAAACTTACAGGTATGAGCTTTAGAGTTCCAACTCTTGATGTTTCTGTTGTTGACCTTACTGTAAGACTTAAAAAGAGCACTAGTTATGATGAAATCAAGGCTGTTGTTAAAAAGGCAAGCCAAACAACTTTGAAAAATATTTTAGGCTATACAGAAGAGCCAGTTGTTTCAACAGATTTCATTGGCGAAGTTTGTACTTCTGTTTTTGATGCAAATGCTGGGATTATGCTTAACCCTAACTTTGTTAAACTTGTTTCTTGGTATGACAATGAATGGGGATATTCTTGCAAGGTTCTTGATTTAATTGAACATATGGCAAAAACAAAGTAAATTTGATTATTACTAAAAATCTTTATTGGCAGAGGGAAAATTCCTCTGCCTTTATTTTATATTAATATATAATTTATTTAGTTGTAAAATTGCACGATTTGTGTTATTATTTATATAGTAGTCTTACTATATTTAATTTTATTTCTCGCTTTGGGGGTGTTTTGCTATGAAAAGGTTATGCAGAAATTGTTTCAATTTTGTCGATAAAAATTTATCGACTTGTCCTTATTGCCATAAACCTGTTCTTGGAAAAAAGAAAGCGAAACAACAAGAGGAAGAAAATAAAGTTAAAACAAGAACGGTTGAAGATGTTGAAGCGATTAAGCAAAAACAACTTGAAAGAGCAGATGATGTTTGCTCGTGTGAGTCTCAGGATTGCCACGAATGTGGTCATCACCATAAGCAGGGCTCTTATTTTGATAGGCCTAAATGGATTTCAAAGAAAAAAAGAAAGGGCTACGCTGAAAGTATTGAACACAAAAAAGGTACTCACGTAAGAGTTAAAGGCGTGCATATTGATGTTTCAAGTATTTCATTTCTTCAAGGTAAAGTCGGACTTCAAAATAAATACAAGCCAAAGCAAGCAGGTGAGGAAATTGATTATAGGCAAGAAAAACTGAAATGGTGGGAGATTTATCGCTTTGCTGATAGGTGGCTTGTTCGAAGAGCTATCAATAAGCACGTGAGAAAAGCCTCTGTTGTAAGACCTGAAAAAACCTCTTTTTGGACGCTTCTACTGCTTGCAATTTTTACTGGGTTTTTAGGTGGACATAGTTTCTATGCAAAGAACTACAAAAGGGGAATAGTTTCTCTTTCGTGTTTTTCGCTTTCGATTGTGATGGTTGTTTTGATGGACTATATTCCATTTATGCAAAATTTCCAATATTCTCTGTGTGCGTTGCCGGGATTGATTAGTTTGATGATGTGGGCGTGGGATATTTTGCTTATCATTATCAAAAAATATAAATTTAGAGTTTCAAAACTTGATTATATTTATAGTCTAGATGTTGAAACAAGGGCAAGGCTAAATAATAAATATATTGACATACCTAACTGGTATGAGTACAAGGGTTAAGAATTATGATTGTTGTTGGAATGAGTGGCGGAGTTGACTCATCTGTGGTTGCAAAACTATTGAAAGATGAGGGACACAACGTTGTTGGCCTCTTTATGAAAAATTGGGAAGAAAAAGATGAAAATGGCGTTTGCACTAGTGAAAAAGATTTTGCTGATGTCAAAAGTGTTGCAAGTCAAATTGGTATTCCTTATTATTCGGTCAACTTTGCAAAAGAATATATGGATAGGGTCTTTGTTCATTTCCTTGAAGAGTACAAGGCTGGAAGAACTCCAAACCCAGATGTGTTGTGTAACAGAGAAATTAAGTTTGGACCATTTTTGGAGTATGCTAAAAAACTTGGCGCGGAGAAAATTGCTACTGGGCACTATGCAAGAGTTGAAGAGAAAGATGGACTATTTTACCTTAAAAAAGCGGTTGACCAAAACAAAGACCAAACATATTTTTTAAATCAATTGAATCAATATCAACTAAGTCAAGTTATTTTCCCAATCGGACATTTAACAAAACCCGAACTTAGAAAACTTGCAGAAGAATATAATCTTTCAACCTCGACAAAAAAAGATAGCACAGGGATTTGTTTTATCGGAGAAAGGAATTTCAAAAAGTTCTTAAGTGAATATCTTCCAGCAAAGTCTGGGGTTATAAAAGATATTAAAACTGGTGAAGTTCTCGGCAAGCATGACGGACTTATGTATTACACGCTTGGACAAAGAAAGGGGCTTGGCATTGGCGGACAAAAAGAGGGAAGCGGTGAGGCGTTCTTTGTTTGTGAAAAAGATTTGAAAGAAAATGTACTTTATGTTAGCCAAGGTGAGCAGGATATACTTTTTAGCAGAGCGCTTGAATCAAAGGCTGTTAATTGGATTCCTAAAAGACCACAAACAAATGATTTTGATTGCTATGCAAAGTTTAGATATCGCCAACCCGAACAAAAAGTCCACGTGCATATAAACGAAGATGAAAGCGTGCTCGTTACATTTGCCGAAAAGCAAAGGGCTGTTACACCCGGTCAATATGTTGTGTTCTATGATACAGAATATTGTCTTGGTGGTGGCGTTATTGAAAATGTTATTAAATAAAACTTGGAGTTGTAAATAAAAATGGAAAAGAAAAAAAGATTTCTAACAGGCACAAGGCCAACTGGTCCGCTTCATATTGGACACCTTGCTGGTGCTGTTTCTATGTGGGTTAAACTTCAAAATGAGGGCAAGTATGACCCGTTTGTGTTCATTGCTGATGTTCAGGCACTCACAGACAATGCGGATAATCCAGAAAAAATTAAAAATGGTGTTGTTTCTCTTATGCTTGACTATTTGGCTTGTGGACTTGACCCTGAGAAAACTACTCTGTTTATTCAAAGTCAAATACCTGCACTTAATGAACTTTCTATGTACTATATGAATCTTGTGTCTCTTGCAAGACTTGAGAGGAACCCGACAGTTAAAACTGAGATTCAAAACAATAAATTTGGGGCGTCTATCCCTGTTGGGTTTTTAACATATCCAATCAGTCAAACTGCAGATATTACTGCTTTTGATGCTGACTTCGTTCCAGCCGGCGAGGACCAATCTCCTATGATTGAGCAGGCAAGAGAAATTGTCCGCTCGTTCAATAGAATTTATGGTGAGTGCTTGGTTGAGCCTGATTTGATGCTTTCTGGTAATAAGTCTGCAAGAAGAATACCTGGAACTGATGGCAATGCTAAGATGGGAAAATCTCTTGGTAATTGTATCTATCTAAATGATGAGCCTGAGGTTATCCAAAAGAAAGTTATGGGAATGTATACTGACCCAAATCATATTAAAGTGTCTGACCCGGGCGATACCAAAAACAATCCAGTGTTTATCTATCTTGAAACTTTTGCAAAAGACCAAGAAAAGGTTGCTGAGATGAAAGCACACTATGAAAGAGGCGGGCTTGGTGATGTCGTTTGTAAAAAATATCTAAATGAGGTTTTGCAAGAGGTTATTGCTCCAATTCGTGAAAGACGCAAAGAACTTGAAAAAGATATGGATAGAATTTACAAAATCTATGAAGAGGGCTCAAAAAGAGCTAATGCTGTAGCCGAAGCAACGCTAAAAAGAGTTAGAAAGGCTATGGGTGTTGAGTATTTTGAGGATAGGAAGAAATAATGGACATACAAAGCAAAGAAGCAAGAGTGCAAGAGCTTACTCTTCAAAAAAAACAGCTTGAAGAGCTTTTGCAGGAGATGCGAAGAAAAAGGCATTCGGGAACTGATGATGACCGTGCTGAAGATTTTATGGAAGAATATTACAGAGATTTGCTAGAAGTTGAAAGAGAACTTGATTTACTAAAAAATAATTAATTTAAAAATGAGGTAAAGAATGGCAAAAGAAAAACATCAAGGCAAAAGAATTTTTGTCGTTGTTGAAGAAAATAATGATTCAAGGGTTAAACTTTGTTTCCTTGATGACCAACAAACTTCGGGTAAAGAAACACTCGGTACTTTTAAAAATATAGAAAACGATAGTGATTTTTATTATGTTGTTATTAAAAATCTTAATTCAACAAATTTAAGGAAACCACCTGAATATAAATTTTTAGATTCTGATAACAATGAAGTAAAGGGCATTAGGTGTGAGGGTACTGCTGATAAGGTTTTGAAACTTGAGGCAATCTATACAAAAGATGCTGGTGAAATTTCTCAAAAATACAGAGAAAGGCTTTTAGAAAGCGAGAGTGCTCAATAATAGTTTTAAAAGCGAAAAAAGGTAAAAAACAATAATGGACATAATACTAAAAAAATGAATGTGTCCATTATTTGATTTTGCTTGCAAATGTTTTTTTCGTGTGGGACTATGATTGATTCCCTCTTGACTAATTAAGCATTTAGTAGTATATTTTTATTATATTAATTTAGGAGATATGTTTTTATGAAAAACAAAGCAATTACATCAAGAGATGAGGATTTTGCAAAGTGGTACACTGATATTGTAAAGGCGTCAAAACTTGCAGATTATTCTGGGGTAAAAGGTTGTATTGTTTTCGAGCCAAACGGTTATGCGTTGTGGGAAAAAATGCAAGCTGTTCTTGATAAAAAATTTAAAGAACTTGGACACCAAAATGTCTATATGCCAGTTTTAATTCCTGAGTCGCTTTTAAAGAAAGAGGGTGAACTTGTTGCAGGTTTTGCTCCTGAGGGGGCGTGGGTTACTATGGGCGGAAATAATGTCCTTGAAGAAAGGCTTATGGTAAGACCAACAAGCGAAACATTGTTTAGTAATTACTATGCTGGTAAGGTAAACTCTTATCGTGATTTGCCTCTTTTATATAATCAATGGTGTAATGTTATGCGTTGGGAAAAAGAAACAAGGCCTTTTCTTAGAACTAGGGAATTTTTGTGGCAAGAGGGTCATACTGTCCATGAAACAAAAGAGGAGGCTGAAAAGGAAACTCTTCAAATGCTTGAAGTGTACAGAGATTTCTTCGAAAACTATCTTGCAATTCCTGTTATTACCGGTAAAAAGACAGAAAAGGAAAAGTTTGCTGGTGCTGAATATACTTGTACCGTTGAGGCTCTTATGTATAATGGCGTATCGCTTCAAAGTGCAACTTCTCACTACTTTGGACAAAAGTTTTCGAAAGCATATGGCATACAGTTTTTAAACCGTGAAAACAAACTTGAAAATGCTTATCAAACATCTTGGGGCTCAACAACAAGAATGATTGGTGCTCTTATTATGGTGCATAGTGATGATAATGGGCTAGTGTTGCCTCCAAGAATTGCACCAAGGCAAGTTGTTGTCGTTCCAATTACTGGTGATGAAGATGTTATGAAAATTGCAAGAGATGCTAACGACAAATTAAAAAATGCGGGCATTACTTCATTTATTGATGACAGCGATAAGTCTTGTGGGTTTAAGTTCGCAGAACACGAAGTAAATGGAATTCCTGTTCGTGTTGAAATTGGGAAAAGAGACCTTGAAAAAGGTTTGATAACAATTGCAAGAAGAGATACAAGAGAAAGAATCACTGTTCCAGTAGACTCAGATATTGTGTCAGTTGTAACTGAACTTATGGAAAACATTCAAAAGAATATGTTTGAAACCGCAAAGAAAAGAAATGATAGCAAAACATACAATGCAACTACCTTAGAAGAAGTTAGAAACATTATGGAAAATAAACCGGGTTTTGTTAAGGCTATGTGGTGCGGTGATAGCGCTTGCGAAGTTAAAATGAAAGAAATTCGTGGCACAAAGTCAAGGTGTATTTTAGAGGGCGAAGAGCCAATCTCTGACACTTGTGTTGTTTGCGGAAAGAAAGCCACACATAAAGTTGTTTGGGGTATTCAGTACTAATTTTCAAATCAATAATAAACTAATAAGGCAGAAGAGATTTCTCTTTCTGTCTTTTGTTTTGTATAAAATTGTATAAAAATGGGGACAATTGTAAAAAATAGTAGATATTTTATTTTAAAGGGGTATTGAAATTTTGCACAAAGTGTGTTAAAATTTATAACAACAAAATTAAGAGTGTTGTTTGGGGGATAAAATATGCTTAGTGGTTATGATTTAAGTTTGGATAATTCTGAGAATTTAAAACTTGCGGAGTTGGCTTTGAAAAAGACTAGAAAAAAGGATAAGCCTGCAAAAATGTTTCAACTTGCTCAAGGTGGAGATGATGAGGCGTTTGTTAAAATTTACGAGCACTATAAGCCATATGTCGAATATTTATATTTTAATCAAGCTGGGGCGACTATTGATGGAATTGACACCGAAGAACTTGCTTCCGCTTATAAACTTGCGTTAATTGAGTCAATCCGTGAGTTTGATGAAAGTGAACATTCATCTGCTAGAAATTTGATAAAAAGAAACTGTTTGAATAATCTTTCTAGAATGAGGGCAAAACTTACAAAAAATGGAAGAGGCTCGGTTGATAAGTTTGTGGCTATGGAAGAAAAACCAGCAAGCGTAAAAACTCGTACAACTGACCATACAAGCGTTAGGGTTGTTGGTGGAGAGGCAGAGAAAACTCTTACTGAAAACTATATTGATAGATTATTGTCTCTTTTAGGTGTTGCTGATAGAGCGTGGCTAATGGGATATTTTAAATATCAAAAACTTTCAGATTATGCTAGAAGTTTGGGGGTTTCGAAACAAAATTGTTCTTGGAGATTAAAAAAAATAGAAGAATTGTTGCTTGATAAAAAACAAGAGGTCGATAGTGCTTCATCTGATTACTATGAGGCTAAAAAGAATATTAAGCAAATAGCAAAAGAAAGAGGAATCACAAGAGCTGAGGCAAGCCATCTTATAAGGCTACATAACTACATTTATAATGGTGGGCAATATCCAGAAATGAAATCTTTTGAAACATCTGTTGCTGAGTGTGTTTTAACAAGCCGTGAATTTAGTTTCTTTAAAGCAACGAAAGTATACTCAACATATAGTTTTAGAAATGCATATAATAACGAATACTATGAAAATGTTCAATCTGCTACAAGGCAGGTTAGTAGGGCAATGTCTAAATTTAATGTAGTTGCTGATTGCATAGAAGATGGAGAGGGTGCTAGTCCTTTATCAAAACAAGAATACGAAAAAATGAATCGAGCGGAAAAAGCGTTTTATGGTGCAGTTTATGCTTACGCTATTGAGGGCGACTTGAAACCAAACATCTCAGATAAAATTAAACAATCGCTTATGGTTGCAAATGGTGAAAGCGAGTCGGCTGAATAAGCATAATATAAAACATAATTTTGGTTTTGTAGTAATATGATTGGTTCTTTTATGGATAAAGATTAAGGTGTTACAGTTTGTGTCGTGAAAGGTTTTTGAGAAAAGAGTGTTTTATAAATTTTTAAATATAGTGGGGGATTTTTTATGCTTACTGGCTATGATTTGACTGCCATAAACAGTCAAAACTTGGAGATTGCAAAAGAGACTTTAAATAAAAGAGTGAAAAATAAGAATATTGAAGAATTGATTAAAAAGGCACAAGGCGGAGATGAAAGTGCCTTTCTTCAAGTTTATGAATATTATAAACCTTATACAGAATATTTGTTTTTTAAACACGGGGGTGCATTAGTTGAGGAAATAGATGTTGAAGAACTTTCAACTATGTACAAAATGGCTTTAATTAAGTCAATACAAGTTTATGATAGGTCAGTTTATGGTGCTATGAGCACTTGTATCGCTGAGCATACATTGAGAAATCTTAATATCTTAATCGGTATTGCAAATAGCAAGGGAAAGGGTGATGTTAGTGAAATTGTGTCAATGGACACAAATCTTTCTAAAAAGAACGGTTATAGTTCTGTCGATATGATTTCAAGTGTTCGCTCGTATAATGAAAATTTGAATGAAGTCGAAAATGAAACTTTGGTTTACAGGCTTTTGTCTCTTCTTGATGAAAAAGATAGAAAGTGGCTTCAAGGTTATTTTGAATCTCAAAGATACAGTTTATATTCTAACTTGATTGGGCTTTCTAGGCAAAGGTGTTGTCAAATTTATGATGCAATTGAGGCTAAACTTTTAAAGATTAAGGGCAAATGCGATATAATTGCAAGGGACTTTTATGAGGAGAATAAGTCTATTGGTCAAATTGCCGAAGAAAGAGGAATGAAAAGGGCAGAGGTTGCTTATTATGTCCGATTGAACAATTATATCTATAATGGTGGAAAACTTCCAAAGATTAATGATATTAAATACTCAATTGCAGGCTGTGTGCTGAGCAGTGAAGAATTTGAAATTTTTACTAAGTCAATGAATAGACCTGCTGAAAGTTTGATTGATGAGTATGGAGTAGATAGTTACCAGAATGTGATTTTGCCGGTTGTGCGAAAAGTCAAACTCGCTGAGTCGAAAATGAATATTGTTGCTCGCTATAACGAGTGCGGGAAAGTAAAAGGCGACTACGCAAAAAAGGAATTGCAATTGATGGGCGAGAATGAAAAAAGTTTCTATGCGTTGCTTTACAGATATTCTTACCTTGGCGGGGATAAACCATTGATGCCAAAATCTGCAAGTGAAAGACTTGTGAAAAGTCTTGATGGAATTGCCGAGCGAAATGTTTTTTGTGGTTAATAGAAGAGGTGCAATTGCCGAGAGGAATGTTTTCTGCTGTTAATAGAAGAAATGGAGTTACCTAGCAAAAATGTTTTTTTGTGGATAAAAAAAGAGATGGAATTTTGATTAAATTTTCCATCTCTTTTGCTTGATTTTAGTTTTTAAATTTTTGTTTATAATTTAGGTTAAATTTTTAAAATATTCAATGTTTTATTTTGTTTTCTTTTGAAATTGGGTTTAAATTTGCCCCGTTTTGGTTGTTTTGTATTTTTGTGGTTAATTTATCGCCCGCAAAAGCTCTGCTTGAAAATTGGCGAAAATATCAAATCAAAAACGGGGGATAAATTGAATATCTTTTGCTTTCTTTATTTAAGTTTGAATGTCATCAAAACTGGGTTGTGGTCGGAGTTTTTAAAGCCTGCGTCAACAACCTCATAAGAAATAACTTCGACATTTGAACTTACTAGAAACCCATCAAGCGTGATTGTGAATGTTGTTCCTTTTTCATAGCCAGCTCCTGTATCACGACAAGATGCAACTGGATTTTCTTCGTTGTAGCCCGAAACTAACGAAAAGTTTTCAGGTATTATTTCGGTTGGGAATGGCTTTGCCCACGAATAATCTTCGCCCGATATTCCAAATACCTCGCCCGAGTTTCCGAGTAAATCTTTGTTGAAGTCGCCACCTGCAATTATATATTTCCCAAGAGCTAGTTCTGCTTTCATATCCTCAAATAATACCACAAGTTGCTCGGTTGCAATTGACCCATCTTTTGTGTAGGCGGATAGGTGGACATTGTATAACACAAGTTCATTTCCGTTATTTGCTTTGATAATGCTTTTTGAGTAGCACCTGTCAAGGTCTAAAAATTTTCTAAAACCTTTTTCAATAGGCAAACTGTATCTTGTTGCTTTTTCAATTTTGTATTTTCCCATTGTGATGATTCCTGCCTCACTTTTTCCGTGTGGGCTTGTAAATGGGTAGAATAAGTATGGAGAGTCGTAGTTAAGTGCAAATGTGTGTGAGTAGTCAGTGAAGTGGTCGGTGTACATTTTTGCTTGGTCAACTTTAAAGCTCCTTGTTGCTTTTGTGTCAACCTCTTGAAGTAAAACAAGGTTTGGGTTTTTGGTCTCAATTGTTGCAATCATTCCGTTTACATTCTTGATGATTTCATCTTTTGAGTAGCCTCTTGAATATTCTCCTCCGTCCATAAAGAAACTGTAATCTTCGGAGTAGGCTCCAAAGCCTGTGTTGAATGACATTATTGTAAGATTTTCATTCGCGTGAATTAAGTTTTCGTTTCGGTTCGTTACAGCAAGGGCTAGGTTGTCCTCTACTCTGTGATAGGCAATTACCACATACAGCAAGTAACCCGAAACTACAACCAAGAGAGCAAGTACGACTGAAAGCACGCCTTTTAGCAGTTTTCTTATCATAAAATTAGTTCTCCTTTTGTTCTTATTGATTTTAGCATATCAAAATATTATTTATATAGCAAGGAAATTTAATTGCATATAAAAATTTTTTAAAAGCCTATCACAAGTTGACTTTACTTACATAATATAATAAAATATCAAGGTATGTATAAGTCTATGTTTTCTAGATTTGACATACCTTGATTTTTGCTTATTTTATGTGAGGAAATTTTATGTTTAAACTTTTGAAGAATTTAAAAAAGACAGATTTTTTCTATTTGTTTTTTGCGGTCGCTTTTATTGTTTTACAAGTTTGGCTTGATTTGACTCTTCCAGACTATACCGCTAAACTTACAGAAGAAATTCAAAGGTCCGGAACAATATCTATGGCTGTTGTTTGGAATAATGGATTTATGATGCTCCTTTGTGCACTTGGGAGTATGCTTTCGGCTTTCGCTTGTGGTTTTTGCACAATTAAAGTCGCAAGTTCTTTTTCATACTATACTCGGGAGAAAATGTTTTCAAAGGTTGCCTCTTTTTCAAGTTTTGAGATGAAAAAGTTTGGCACCCCTAGTTTGATTACAAGAACAACTAATGATATTAATCAAGTCCATATGTTTTTGGCTCTTGGCTTTCAAATGCTAATTAAGGCGCCGGTGCTTGCCACTTGGGCTATCTGTAAAATATCTGCAACCAGTCCAGAGTGGACAAAGGCAACTATTGCTTTTATTCTTGTTATATTGATTGTGGTGGCTATTTGTATTTCTCTGTGCTTGCCTAAGTTTAAGAAAATGCAGTCGCTGACAGATAACCTAAATAGTGCAACCCGTGAAAGTGTGTCGGGTGTTCGTGTTGTTCGAGCTTTTAATGCTGAAAAATATCAAGAGGGAAAATTTGATGAGGCAAATGTTGCTCTTACAAAATCTGGACTATTCACTTCAAGGGTTATGGGTATTTTGTCGCCTGTTATTTCACTTTGCTTGAATGGGCTTTCTCTTGCTATTTATTGGATAGGGGCTTACCTTATAAGTTCAACCGTGATAAGCGAAAGGGCTGTCGTTTTTGGGAAGATGATGTCATTTATGCAATATGGTATTCAAACAGTTGTTGCATTTATGATGCTTGTTATGATTTTCATTGTTCTTCCAAGAGCGCTGGTTTCTGCAAAAAGAATTAATGAAGTTCTTGATGAGGTGCCAGTAATCGACTCAAATGAAAGCGGTGAAACTGAAAGTGATAGTGCTGGCGTTATTGAATTTAAAAATGTAGATTTTCGCTATTATGATGGGGCGGAGGATTGTATCTCAAATTTATCATTTAAAGCAAACAAAGGTGAAACGGTTGCAATAATTGGTGCAACAGGGTCTGGTAAAACCACGGTTATTGACCTTATCCCAAGATTTTATGATGTAACTGGTGGGGCGGTTTTGGTTGATAACAAAGATGTTCGAGATTACAACTTTGAACGCTTGCAAGAAAAAGTTGCGGTTGTTTCGCAAAAAGCGGTTTTGTTTAAGGGTGATATAAGAGGCAATGTCGCTTATGGCTCAGAAGTTGTTGATGATGAAAAAATTATACAGGCTTTGAAACTTGCAAAAGCCGATTTCGTGTTTGAACTTGATGATGGGCTTTCTTCTAATGTCGCACAAGGTGGCACGAACTTTTCGGGCGGGCAAAAACAAAGACTTTCTATCGCAAGGGCTATTTATAAAGATGCTGAGATTATTATCTTTGATGATAGTTTTTCTGCTCTCGACTATAAAACTGATATGGAAGTTCGGGCAAACATTAAAGAAAATTTTGATGAGAAAACTATTATAATTGTTGCTCAAAGAATTGGCACTATTAAAAATGCGGATAAGATTCTAGTGCTTGATGAGGGCAAACTTGTCGATTGTGGAACTCACGAGTATTTGCTTGAAAATTGTGCTCTATATAAAGAAATTGCCCTTTCACAATTAACTAGGGAGGAACTGTAATATGGCTGGAATGATGGGTGGCGGTCCACGAATGAAAGGTGGTCGCCCTGAAAAACTTGACTTTGGTGCTCTAAAAAGAGTCATTAAATATTCAAAACCTTATTATCTGTCGGTTGTGCTAAGTTTGATTTTTGCTTGTCTTGGTGCAGTTGCAACTATTATTGGCCCTGATAAAATTAGTGAAATTGCGGACATTATTGGAGTTTGTGTAAAGTTTGGGGTTCCTATGAATATTGATGGAGTGCTTCAAATTTGTTATTTGCTGGTTGTGATTTATGCTCTTGGTGGGATATGCTCTTATGCTCAGCAATTCATTATGAATACTATAACTCAAAAAATGTCTAAAAGACTTAGAAATGATATAAGCGAAAAAATAAATAGGTTGCCTCTTTCGTATTTTGATGGGACAACCAAAGGCGATATTTTGAGTCGTGTTACTAATGATGTCGATATGATTGCTCATACTTTAAGTTCATCAGTTGCCAATCTTTTAAGTGCACTTGTGCTTTTTGTGGGCGTAACTTTTATGATGTTTAGGGCAAATTGGATTCTTGCTCTTGTTACAATCTTTACTGCGGTTGTTGGCTTTGTGTGTATGACAATTATTATCGCAAAATCTCAAAAGTTTGTTAATAAAAGGCAAGAATATATCGGCGATATCAATGGACATATTGAAGAGGTTTATTCAAATCATCACGCAGTGAAATCTTATAATGCGGTCGATAATGAAAAAGCAAGATTTAAAGCACACAATGACAATATCCTAAATGTTGAGTGGAAAGCAGGGTTTTTGTCGGGTTTGATGCACCCGATTATGCTTTTCGTTGGAAATTTGTCATATGTATTGATTTTTGTGGTTGGTGTTGCTTTAATCAATGCCGGAAGTACAGCAGTTTCAATTGGAACGCTTATCTCGTTTACTATCTATTCAAGGCTTTTCAGTCAACCGCTTCAAACTTTTGGACAGAGTATGTCGCACCTGCAACAGTGTTCTGCCTCTTCTAAAAGGGTTTTCGAAATGCTTGATGAGAAAGAAATGGAAAATGAAGAACACAAAACTCTTTACCTTGACCCAAGGAATGTTAGAGGTGATGTAGAGTTTCAAAATGTTAGGTTTGGCTATAATGATAGCGAAGTTGTTATTAAAGATTTCTCTGGAAAGTTTAGTGCTGGGCAAAAGGTCGCAATCGTTGGGCCGACGGGAGCCGGGAAAACGACACTCGTAAATCTTTTAATGAGGTTTTACGAAACAGACTCGGGAGAAATTAAAATTGATGGCGTTTCAACAAAAGACTTGACCCGCTCGAATGTTCACAGCCTTTTCGATATGATACTTCAAGATACTTGGCTTTTTGGGGGAACTCTTCGAGAAAATCTTGTCTATAATAAGCCTGGTGTGTCAGATGAAACTCTAGAAGTTGTATGCGGGGCGGTGGGCTTGAAACACTTCGTTGATACTCTTCCAAATAGGTTCGATACCGTGCTTGATGAAAACACTTCGCTTTCAGAAGGTCAAAAGCAACAAATTACTATTGCAAGGGCTATGATTAAAAATTCGCCTCTTTTGATTTTAGATGAGGCGACTAGCAATGTCGACACAAGAACGGAAATTGTTATTCAAGAGGCTATGGATAAACTCCTCTCTGGCAGAACTTCTTTTGTCATTGCTCACAGGCTTTCAACTATTAAAAATGCAGATGTTATTTTGGTTTTAAAAGATGGCGATATTGTTGAACAGGGTAGTCACGAAGAATTGCTTAGCAAAAATGGGTTCTATGCTGAACTTTATAACAGTCAATTTGCTGATTTTGATTAGTTATAGATAATTTTTGATTACGACTCACCGGTTTATTTGGTGGGTCGTTTTTTTTGTAAAAAGTTGATTTGTTTACAAATTTGTGGTATAATATAGCAAAATATATTAAGGGGTGTATATATGGCAAATATAAATGGTATGATTGTTACAAAGGAAGATATTAATAATTATGTTGCACTGGGTGGGTCTTTGGATCTATTGTCGGAAGAACAATTGAGTTGTATTGAACAAAAAAGTATTGAACAATATGTGGAAAACGGTGGAAGTTTGGACTCTCTTACACGAAAACAGCGAAAAGAGGTTCGAGAAGTAATCAGAACTATGGATATTCCGAGTAGTTTTGATTTGAGTGGTCTTTCTGCGGAAGAGAGAAAAGCAGTTTCGCAAGAAAGAATAAATCAATATGTGGCAAATGGTGGTAATTTGAGTGGTCTTTCTGCGGAAGAAAGAAAAGCACTCCCACAAGAAAGCATAAATCAATATGTTGCAAATGGTGGGGATATTAGTATGCTTACAAAAGAAGAGAGGTCGGCGGTTCCATTAGAATGTAAAAAACTATACATTGTGAATCAAGGTAATCTTGAACACTTGACAGAAGATGAAAAGGTGTACAGCCCCGTAGGGATTCTTATTGCAAAAGCTTCTGGTGGGTGTCCGAACATTGAAAGAAAAGAGTATGAGGCACAAGGTGGTAATTGTGATGATTTTGAAGTTGATGAAAGAATGGTTGATTCTTTGATTTTATTTGCATCAGGTAAATTAAAGAGTGATGACTTGCCATCTTCAATTTTTGTGAATTATGCAACAAGAAAAACCTTGCTTAGAATTATTAAGGCTAAGAATGTGAATGATTTCTATAAACAATACAATAAAAAGAAGCGAAAAGGCGCTATTGAAGATAAAATAATGAGGGGTTTAGAGGAAAAGTATGCTGAAATAGAGTCGGCTGTAATTCGTAGACAACTTGAAGTAATTGATGAGTATGAAACATTGGCACAAGAAAGAAAGAGTGCTATGGTTGAAGAAAATCAATAGGTTTAGTTGGAAAAATAACAGAAAAACGTTACTTTATAATGGTTAGTTTGCAGATTTTGATTAGTTATAGATAATTTTTGATTACGACTCACCGGTTTATTTGGTGGGTCGTGTTTTTTGTAAAAAGTTGATTTGTTTACAAATTTGTGGTATAATATAGCAAAATATATTAAGGGGTGAATTTATGGCGAATATAAATGGTATGGTTGTTACAAAGGAAGATGTTAATAAGTATGTTGCACTTGGTGGAGATATATCTTTATTGACAGTCGAGCAATTGGTTTGGGTAGAACAGGAAAGTATAAATAAATATGTGTCAAATGGTGGCAATTTGCGTAGTATTCCAACTGATAAGCGAAAAGCAGTTCCCCAAGAATGCATAAATCAATATGTGGCAAATGGTGGAGATCTTTATGTCCTTACGGCAGAAGAGAGGAAAGCAGTTTCCCAAGAAAGCATAAATCAATATGTGGTAAATGGTGGTCATTTGGGTCTTCTTACAGTTGAGCAGAGGGCTGGAGTTCCCCAAGAATGCATAAATCAATATGTGGCAAATGGTGGAGATCTTTATGCCCTTACAGAAGAAGAGAGGAAAGCAGTTTCCCAAGAAAGCATAAACCAATATGTAGCAAATGGTGGAAACCTTGATATCCTTACAGCAGAAGAGAGAAAAGCAGTTTCCCAAGAAAGCATAAACCAATATGTAGCAAATGGTGGAAACCTTGATATCCTTACAGCAGAAGAGAGAAAGGCAGTTCCACAAGAAAGCATAAATGGAAATGTGGTAAATCGTGGATATTTTGATCTTTTTACAGAAGAAGAGCGAAAAGCAGTTCCGCAAAAATGCATAAATCAATATGTAGCAAATGGTGGTTGGCTGGAAGATCTTAACCCAGAAGAGAGAAAGGCTCTTCCACAAGAATGTATAAATCAATATGTAGCAAATGGTGGATGCCTTGATGTCCTTACAGAAGAAGAGCGAAAAGCAGTTTCAGAAGAATCTAAAAAATTATACATTTTTTATGGTAAAAGTGTTGAGGATCTTCCCGAAGAAGAAGGAGTTGGCAGGCTGTGGTATACTTATGCAACAATGTCTAAATCACCTCGTCGTTTTTATCGTGAAACTAGCGCAAGTGAAGGTGCGAATTTGGGTGTTCTAAGAGAACACCTCAATCCTGATGCTGAAGCGACAAATTCTTTAATTTTATATGCATCAGGAAAAATTAAAAGTGAAGATTTGCCATCATCAGTTTTTTTCTATACAGAAACAAGAGAATCTTTACTTAACATTATTAAGAATAACAATATTGACAAGTTTAATAAACTATGTGACAAAATGGGGTATACAGATGTTGTTCCAGATGATGTAATTAGTCACTTTGAAGATAAATGTGCCGAAATAGAGAATGATGTGGTTCGCAGACAACTTGAAGCGATTGATGAGTTTGTGGCATTAGCACAAGATAAGAAAAAGGCCACAGTTGAAGAAATTCAAGAATGGAGTTGGTAAGTATGAATAGAGCAGATTTTAATAGATATATGAATAAAAAATTTGATAAAATGATTGCAAAACTTTGTCCAAAACCAGTAGAAAAAGAAGTTAAGGACAACAAGAAATAATCATTTAAACTATGTTTTACAATGAAAATTTCAATTGAAAATAATTAAAGTGAATAAAAACAGGGGTGGGTTTTTCCGTACTCTGTTTTTATTTGCTATTATTGACTTTTTTAATTCTTCATTGTCTGTTGATTGAGCTAATTTACCTAATTCATCATAACAATATTGAACTGCTAAAACATTATCTGCTTTATCAACATATTTATCTCCACCGCGATTTACTCTTGCTTCGATATTTGCAAAACAAGTTAAAATTGCCATTTCAATATCAACAGCATATTCTCTTGGAAATTTTGGATTCTTACATAAAT
>JAZNEY010000055.1:0-5367 GCA_045588795.1 Clostridia bacterium
AGATATAGTCGTATTATCAACAAACTTAAAATATTCTAGTTCTTTTGTTTTCACTTTAAACATGAAAGGTGCTCGATATCCATTGATTAGTTTATAGTATCCAATGTCTAGCAGATATTTTTTTGCCAATTTTTCATTGTCAATAATCAAACCTTTATCTTTTAATAATATAATTTGTTCTTCGATAGTTAGATACTTTTTATCATTATGCATAATACAATCTCCCCGATAAATTGATTATAACATACATAATATAAAAAAGCAATAAAAAAGCTCCAGGCCCGTAGGTTGCTGGAGCATGATCAATCTGCAGCTAAGATTTCTCTTAACTTGATTCAAGTTTACCATAAAAATATTTACAAGTCAATATCAAAATGGTAAATTTTGAAACTTTGTAAAAAAAATTTACAAAGTATGATCAATATATATTATGTTATAAACATATAAAATTATTCCACTTAGAAGAACTTGCTTTATTAGAAACCATATATCCATTAACATTAAAGTTGTTATACTTTATTTCATCAATGAGTTCTGCGTTTGAATTTTTAAAAAAGTCGTGGTTGTTTTCATAAATTGTCAAATTATTAGTTTTTATTATAGGCTTAACAAAATCAATTGTTTTTGTTAAGCTTTCTTTATTGTCAAAAATTATATTGTTAAAATATGGTTCTAATTTACAAGCATTGATTATTGCATTTGCTCTTTCTTTATTTGCCATTGTCCAAATAAAACAGTTTTGTTTGCCAAAAATTTTAATTTTATCTAGCAAAATATGATTGATAACAACTCTGTACGAAAGCCAATTGCTCATAAAATACTCTTGTTTTAGTTTTATGATTTCATTTAATAAGTTGGTGTCGCGAATTGTTAAACAATCTCTAGTTATGCGATTTGTTGTAATAATTCTATCAAAGCTAAATTTTTCTAGTGCGTAATTATAAGCATCATTATTTAAAGTGGTTGTATCAACCAAAGTTTCATCCAAATCAATTAGATATTTCATCTCGTAAGCCTTTTATTTTGCTTGTGCTTATAATCTGAGCCCCAGAGTTTATTTCATCTCTATTTAAGCCAAATAATGGATTATCTAAATCTTGCTTTTTATCATACATACAAAATCGCTTTTTAGTATATTCTTTTGCTTTATTCATTGCGTGTCTTGACCCGCTATCCCCTTCGCCATAAGAGTTGCTTGCAGCCAAAATAACGGCAGAAGAAAACATTGCTTGCAGTCTATCTCTATTTATAAATCGCTTTATTGTTTCATATCTATTTTTAGGTTCGGTTATATATTCTGTTATAACAAGTCCGCCATTTGCAATAATATTATCTGCTAATTGTTTATTTTCACTTGGAAATATCTTCTCTAATGTACTAGGCAAAATGGCAATCGTTTTTCCATTGTTTTCAAGGCTAGTTTTATGGGCTATACAATCGCAACCTTTTGCAAGACCACTAACTATTGTTAACTTATTTTTAACAAGTTCTTCAACAATTTTCTGCTCTCTTTTTTTAATATCTTCACTAGGGCTTAATGTTCCTATAACTGCAATATTCCTTTTTATGTTTTTCAACAAACTTATGTCGCCTTTATATGCAAACAAAAATGGCTTTTCGCTGTTTTTTATGCCAACTGGAACACTTGGAAATTCATCATCAAAACAGCAGACTAAATTAATATTATTTTCAACTAAATATTGTTTATCTTCTATTGTTTCAACACTTAAACACTCCACACTTTCACTTGTTCCAAATCTTTTCCAAAAATCTGCGTTGGATTTAATTAATCCTTGAATAACTCCACTATATAACTTTAAGGCTATACTCGAAAACATTTTTAACTCCTTGTTTTTGCTATTACATATAGTATAACATTTTTAGCACCATTATCCAAGAGAGTTTGCAAGCAATCTTCAATAGTATTTACACCCTCGGTATAAATATCATCAACTAATATGATATCTTTGTTAAAAATGGCATTTTTGTTAATTTTACAGGTGTCGTTTGTTATACCTTTATATGGCATATCTCCAGTATTATTTTCAAGTCTCCAATTATGGGTAGTTTTAGTGTTTTTCTCTCGAACAATCGCCGATGTTTGATTATCTAACCCCAATTTATCTGCAACACTTGAAATTGCTTTTCTAAACATTAATTGGCAAGGCTTATAAGTTTTTTCAGTTTTAGAACGAGGAACAATCACTATTATTGGACAATTTAACTTTTCTTTCTTAATAATTTCTTGCACATCTTTTTCAAATCGCTCTGCAACTTCAATAAAATCTTCAACCAACTCTAGTTCTTCTTTTTGCTTAGTCATATTCTTTAAGTGATTAATAAAATCTGGATTTCCTTCTTGCTGGTATCCAACGTATTCAGTGTTATAGAACCCTTGAATATCTTTTTCTAATAGTTTATTTTGCTTTACTGTAAAATTTTTCATAACTCCTCCTTTTTTTACAATAAAAAAATTAACCGCTAAAATTTTAGTGATTAACTTAATTTGCTGTTCAACCCACCTCGGGTTAAATTGTAGCGATTTTTATTTAAATTTTATAGTAAGCCAACTGGTTATTTACTAACAATAATATTATACCACATATTTCCACAATTTCAAATTATATGTGACACAAAAAAGGGACGCTCTCTCCAGTGGACCAGTTTTGGTAGGGGTAAATGGCCAGCGAACCATCGACCTCAGCCTTATGCCAAACAGGTTTGGCAAATCATCATTGCAGGGCACGCCCTGATGCAAAACTTTCAGTTTCGCTTATTTGCTTTCCGCAAATAAAAGGCTTTGTCGATAGTTCTAAACTATCACCACCAAACAAAAAAGCACTACGCATTGTAGTGCTTTTGTTTGGTAGGGGTAAATGGTCTCGAACCATCGACCTCAGCCTTATCTGGGCTGCGCTCTAACCAACTGAGCTATACCCCTATGGGGTTTGTAGCTTTCACTACAAACTTTTTATATGGTGGAGATAATCGGATTCGAACCGATGACCCCCTGCTTGCAAGGCAGGTGCTCTAGCCAACTGAGCTATACCCCCAAATGCCAAAACGAATGTGGCGGACAATATACTTATTTTTGGTCGCATTTTTCCTTGCGACTATAATATATTACCACTTATCATTCGTCTTGTCAATGATTTTTTAAAAAAATATTATTTTTCTAAAAATGAGATTGCTTCATCAATTCTGTGCATAACAGCATCTCTGCCCAATAGTTGTAAAATCTCATACAAATCTGGAGTTTGTCTCTTTCCAGTAACAGTAACTCTTACTATTGTTGAAAAATCTGCAATACTTCCTGTAAACGCCTCTGGGTTCTTCTTGTATTCTTTCATATCGCTTGCAAAGCCAATAGAGCCCGCAACCTCTTTCATTCTTGCAAACCATTCGTCTTTTGTGTCCGTCTCGCTGTATGCGTCTTTATATGCTTTTAGTACTTTTATAATATCAGCCTTTGTGAACTTTTCAAGGTCGTAAGCAGAAAAATCATTTGCATAACACTCGGCAAACATATATGAGTAGAACTTCACAACCTCATTGAATGTTGTAATATCTTTTCTTGGCCTGTTTGGATTTTTATCCATTCCAAGAACTTTTATTGCATAGTCTTTATTTTGTGTTAAAACGTTATAATTTTCAACATTGTATTCACGAGCCCAAGCAAGAGTTTTTTCATAAAGTTCGTTTGAATCCATTCTTGAAATTATGTTTTTGCTGACATTATCAATCTTTTGCAAATCAAACAATGCTCCGCTTTTGCTCATATTTGATATTTTGAAATCAAACTCAAAAATATCGCTATCTGGGTGATTTTCCCTCCAAGGTTCAAAACTTGAGTTTATTATATTCATCAAATAATCTACAATAGCATTGCTTGGATATCCCATTTCGTGGAACCATCTTGAATCTGCCCAATTGTCTTTTCTTTTACTAACCTTTCTAACTGTTCCAGTTTCTTGGTCAATAGTGTTTACGGTTGGGGTATGCAAATATTTTGGAGCTTGCAAATTCATATACTCAAACAATTGAATATGTAGAGGCACACTTGGATACCAACTTTCATCACGAATTACTGTTGTTGTGTGCATTAATGTGTCATCAACTAAATGAGCAAGGTGATAAAGAGTTTGTCCATCGCTCTTCAAAATAATATAGTCATTAGAGTTTACTGGGAGTAGTGAATCACCTATTCTTAAATCGTGGAACTTAAATCTCTTAATACCATCTCCATTGCTCTTAATTCTGATTGTATATGGCTTGCCCTCTGCAAGATTTTTCTCAATATCTGCAAGACTTAAATCTCTGCACTTTGCAAATCTTCCATAATATCCAAGAGGAAGCCCAAGTCTAACCTGCTCTTGTTTTGCCTCTTCGTTCTCACCTGTGCAGAAACAAGGATAAGCAAGACCCCTTGATACCAAATCTTTCGCAAATGCTTGATAAATCTCTTTTCTTTTGCTTTGGATATATGGACCATAGTTTCCCTTTTCTTCACCCTCTGCAACAAAGCCCTCATCAAACTCTATACCAAAACCACGGAGTGATGGAACAAAAATATTTGCCGCACCCGCAACTTCTCTCTTGCTGTCAGTATCCTCATTTCTTAAAAAGAAAACCCCATCTGCAGTTGATTTTGCCACAGCCCTATTTATTAAGCATTGGTAAACTCCTCCAATATGCATATATCCCGTTGGACTTGGAGCAAATCTAGTTACTTCTGTTCCCTCTGGTAAATCTCTTGCTGGAAATTCCTTATAATAATCTTCCGGAGTCTTTGTTATATTCGGAAATAACAAATCGGCTATTTTTTTATATTCATCTAAACTTGGCATAATGCCCTCCTGTTATTTTTTTAATAAACTATTCTCATCAATATATGTAGATGTTAAATCTGCAACGTGAAGCCAAACTGAAAGTGGGAACCTTCTAAAACTTTCACTCAAGGCATTTCCTCCACCGCCTTGGAACCTACTATCAAAACCACCCATATGCCAATTAATTGCAAGAGCCTCTTCGCGTGTAAGCCTTATAAACCCATTTATGATGTAAACAGATTTTTCACCGTGCCCATACGGTAGTTTCTCATCAACCGAGTAGTATGGTTTTTGCACCCACTCGCCATTTTCTTTTACATTTCTCATTTCAACTTTATAAAAGTCAATTTTGCATAAATCGTGCAAAAGTCCACAAATAGCTATGGATTCTTCGCTAATTATATCAAAATTCCCATATTCTGTATCAACTATTTTTCTAAGCCTGTTATAGACATTTAGACTATGCTCACAAAGCCCGCCATCATGGTCGCAGTGATATCTTGCACTTGCTGGTGCTGTAAAGAAATCCGACTTTTCA
>JAZNEY010000056.1:0-4068 GCA_045588795.1 Clostridia bacterium
TTTACTAAGCAACGTGATAAATTGTTGTTAATACAAGATATAAGATACAAAGAACCATAATTGCAATTGCATCAATAACTGTAAGTTTCTTGATTTTTCCTTGCATTGATTGACCTTTGTTTCTATTATAAAAAGTATCGCTTGTATCTGATGTAATACCAGTCATTCCATTAGTATTTCCTTGTTGCAACAAAACAGCAACAATCATAAATATTGAACATACCATAATTAAACAAACAACAACCAATTCAATTATTGGGAAAGATTTTACAACCCAATCCGGTCTTACAACATCACTTGTTGTGCCTGCTGCCATTAAATTAAATAGTCCAGTCAACATAAACTCCTCCATAAAACTTTTCAAAACTTGCGACCATTATAACACATCAATTTTGAAATTTCAATAATTTTATAAATAGTATTTAACTATTTTTATATTTAAACGAAATAAATACCATAATGAATATAAAAATGAATAAGCAGGCAAAAAACGCCAATATTTTCCTTAGATGCTTATCTTTAGCCAGCGACTGCTTGCCAAAAAGGTCCATAACAAAAATAATACTAAAAAGAGTTAGGATTGCAATCCCAATATATGTCTCATTTTTTTCTTTTTCGTTTTGAGCCAAAATCAGTTGTATTAAATTTAACAAATTTAATGCGTTTAAAAACATAACTATATTCTCTTATTTCTTCATTACAGAACGAACAATTCCAACAAATTTGTCAGCATTAAGGCTTGCTCCACCAACTAGAACACCATTCACACTTCTGTCTTTCATAATTTCGCCAGCATTGTCAGGTGTTACACTTCCACCATAAAGAACTTTCATTTTCTTAACAGGCTCTTTACCAAACATTTGTCTTAGAACTCTTTTAATTCCGCTGTTTACAGTTGCAATTTCTTGAATTGTTGGAGTTGGTGCTGGATTAATTCCATCAGAAATAGCCCACAGTGGCTCATACGCAACAATAATACTTGTGCAATCTTCAACGCCATCAAGGTCTTTTTGAAGTTGTCTTTTTATAACTCTGTATGTTCTGTTTTGAGCTCTTTCTTTTGCACTTTCACCAACACAAAGCACAGGAATAAGACCGCTTTCAATCGCTTTCTTTATTTTTTTGTTGATTTTTTGGTCTGTTTCATTGTCATCACTTCTTCTGCTACTATGTCCAATGATAACATACTCAACACCAACTTCTGTAAGCATCTTTGCACTTACTTCACCTGTATAAGGTCCTTTATCCTCATAGTGCATTGTTTGAGCGCCAACTTTAAGTTGCGTTCCATTAGTAATCTCAACAGCCTTTGGAAGTGCCAAAAATGATGGACAAACAACAACATCATTTTTTGTCTTTGGCATTTTCTCTAATATCTCTTGAATTAATTGTTCGGTTTCAAGATTTGTCTTTCCCATCTTCCAATTGCCAATAATAGAAAATCTTCTCATATTTTATCCCCTTTATATATCTTTTGTTTACTCTTCTTTATCATTTAACATTGCAATACCTGGAAGTTCTTTGCCCTCTAAAAGTTCAAGTGTTGCACCACCACCAGTTGAAATATGTGTAATTCTTGATGCATAACCAGATTCGTTAACTGCAGCAGCACTGTCCCCGCCACCAATAACACTTATAGCATCACTTTTTGCAATAGCCTTAGCAACTGCAATTGTTCCCTTTTGGAATTTCTTGAATTCATAAACACCCATTGGACCATTCCAAATAACGGTTTTTGCATTCTTTATGATTTTTGCAAATAATTTTCTTGTCTTTGGACCAATATCCATACTTTGACAATCTGCTGGAATCTTATATGAATCTACATTCTTTGCCTTTGCGTTTGGAGAAAACTCTCTTGTAACGACGGAGTCAATAGGAAGATAAACTCTTACATTCTTCTTCTCTGCAAGTTCTAAAATTTGCTTTGCAAGTTCAACTTTATCTTTTTCATATCGACTTAAACCAATTTCTCCACCTCTTGCCACAATAAATGTAAACGCCATAGCGCCACCAATTAAAATTGAATTTGCCTTTTCAAGCATTGATGATATAACACCAATTTTATCAGAAACTTTCTTTCCTCCAAAGATAACAACAGATGGTCTTGTTGGATTAACTGTTGCTCTTTCGATTTCAGAAACTTCTTTTGCCACCAAAAAACCTGCAACTGCTGGAATATACTTTGCAATGCCAGCGGTTGAAGCGTGTGCTCTGTGCGCTGTTCCAAATGCATCAAGAACGAAAATATCAGCAAGAGAAGCAAGTTCTTTTGCAAACTCCTCATCATTAGCCTCTTCTTCTTTATGGAACCTTACATTTTCAAGTAAGAGCACTTCACCCTCTTTAAGTTCACTTGCAAGTTTTTTAGCAGATTCGCCAATTACATCTGTTGCAAGTTTAACAGGAACGCCAAGAACTCTTTCAAGTGTTGGGTGAACGATTTTCATTGAAAAGTTGTCATTAAATACACCTTTTGGCCGGCCAAGGTGTGAACATAAAACAACCTTTGCATTGTTATTAATTAAATAATTAATAGTTGGTAATGCAGAAATAATTCTTGTATCATCAATTATGTTATTATTGTCATCTAGTGGCACGTTAAAGTCAACACGAACAAAAACGGTCTTACCATTGACATCAATATCTTTAAAACTTTTTTTATTCATTTGCATAATTCTCCTAATTATATTACATATTCATTTTAACACTTTTTTCACTTCGTTGTCAAACAAATGATTTCATTTGCTTTGCGTAATCTTTTAATAATGACAAACATTCATCTAAATCTTTAATAAAAGACACCTTTTTTTTAAGTTCGACAGCACCATCAATAGATTTTATGTAACTTAGTATATGTTTTTTCATCTCACTTGCCACAAAACTTTCACTGAAATACTTTCTTAAAATAGAGACATGCTTTTCGATTTGCTCAATCTTTTTAGCAAGTGAAAGTTGAATTTTTATTCCATCTTTTATTTCCTTGAAAATTTCAGGATTTCCAACAGCACCTCTGCCAACCATAACGGCAACCGCACCACACTTTTCAATTAAGTATTTTACATCACCTTGCGTTAAGACATCACCGCTTGCGACCACTGGTATGGACACACTCTTTGTAACTTCTAAAATCTGTCCCCAATCAGAATGTCCTGAATATCCTTGAATCCTTGTTCTTGGGTGCAGAGTAATAAAACTTACCCCCTCTTCTTCGCACATTTTCGCAAACTCAACTGCAATAATGTTGTTTTCATCAACGCCACTTCTAAACTTAACAGATACTGGTTTTGATGTTGATTTTACAGTTGCCCTTATAATTTTTCTTGCAAGTTCCAAATTTTCAAGAAGTGCAGACCCCTCATTGTTTCTTACAATCTTTGGTGCGGGACAACCCATATTTATATCTATCACATCAAAGGTTTCAACCTCCGGTCTTTTTAAAACTTCTTCAAAATCCTTTGGGTCATTTCCAAACAATTGCAAAGCTATTGGGTGTTCATCTGGAGATGTTGACATTAGTTGCAATGTTTTTTGATTGTTATGAAGTATTGCTTTCACGCTTATCATCTCAGTGTAAACTAAACCCACCCCATAATCTCTACACAAATGGCGAAAACCAATGTCAGAGTAACCTGCCATTGGTGCCAAAACTAAATTATTAATTTTAAAGTATTCTTTTGGATTAAAATTTGCCATAACTATATATTACAACAAATTATATTTTTTCTCAACCATTTAGAAACATTTTTACAAAAGTCAAAGAAAGTCAACAATTCTTAATTTGAGATTGCATCTTTCAACTCTTTACCAGCCTTAAAAGCAGTTACTTTAGTTGCTGGAATTAAAAGTTTTTGACGGGTTTGAGGATTTGTTGTCATTCTTTCTTTCCTTTCTTTTACTTCAAACTTTCCAAAACCTGAAATTTTAACATTGTCTCCCTTTTTTAGAGACTCCTTAATAAGTTTTGCAAAAGCCATAAGCGCATCTCTTGCCTCTTTTTGAGATAAATTTGATTCTTTTGAAATACCTTTTATAAGTTCATTTTTGTTCATTTTTTATTCTCCTGTT
>JAZNEY010000057.1:0-10151 GCA_045588795.1 Clostridia bacterium
AGTATGTTTTATGTTAAAAAATCATTGAAAATGGGAGGGAATTAAATGAGATTATCAAAGATGGAAGTTGTTAAAAAGTATGCAAATGCAGTTTATCAAAATTCAATGGTAGGGAAGCAGTCAATTTCAGATATTTTGCCAAAGGTTGCAAATGAAGAACTTAGAAACGAGTTGGACTATGAGTACGCTGAATTTGGAAAGATATGTGATAAACTTGAAAAGTTTGCAGGTATGAACAAATTTCAAATAGAGGACAACAACTTGCTTGAAAAATCAAGAATGTGGCTAAGCGTAAATATGGGCACACTTTTTGATAAGTCTACAAGGCACATTACGCAATTAATGTTGGTTGGAAGTGTTATGGGGCTTACAACGGTTTACAAAGACAGATATGACTACAAGGGTGTAAACACAGACCTTGATAATATAGCCGAAGAACTTGAAGCCCTTTTAGATAAAAACTACGACAATTTAAAAAAGTTTTTAAAGTGCTATGATGGCGAATAAGTAAAATTGCTAGGGAATAACTGGGGTGCACCCCAAACAAACCCTAGCAATTTTTTTGTTAGATATTTTTCCTAAAATCTCTTTTCAAAAAATAATTGACTTATAACTTTGTTTCTTGTAAAATTATCTTGTAATCAAAAGGAGTTTATGTCAATTGTATTATAATGGTTTATTTAAGCAGTCTGAAATGCTTTTTGCTTATGGCTCAAAATTTTACTTATCAAACGACAAAGCTTATGTTACATTCTCTTTAAGAAAAAGTGAAAATTTTACAAGTCAATATGCAAACGAACTTGAACTTGATTTTTTCAACTTGTTTGATTTTAAAGAACGAACAGTTACAGATGGGTTTGTCTTTACTGTGCAGGAAGCTCTTGAACGGGTTATAGAAGATAAGCAAGACCTTTTCGTGTATCTTATTTGTAAAACAATGTTTATGAAAAAGATTTGCCCGGACATTGAGAATTTGCGGGCGTTAAATCTCAAGGTTGTAAGGTATCAAAAAAAGAAGTTTATGAAATTGCTTTGTGGCTTTAGGGTGGATTTTGTAAACAGGTTTCAATCTGCTATATATTCTGCAATTGTTGACAGTATGGATAAAGTTCTAGATGTTGAAACAAATGATGACAGGTATCATAGATATGCATATAAGACTATGTTGGTTGGAAAAGAGTATCTTGATGACCTCGAGGCATTTTTAAAACAAGAAAGAAATGTGGGCTATCCGAGAGCAAGTAAGGCGAAACTGAAAGAAAGACCTTTTGAAAACGCAATTAAACTTGCAATGCAAGTTAAAAACAAATAAGCATAAAGGAGATTTTTATGAAATACGCAGGTACAAAAACAGAAAAAAATTTAAGAGAAGCATTTGCTGGTGAATCACAAGCCAGAAATAAGTATACCTATTTTGCATCAGTTGCAAAGAAAGAAGGTTATGAGCAAATTGCAGAACTTTTCACAAAGACTGCTGAAAACGAAAAAGAACACGCAAAAATGTGGTTTAAGGAACTAGGAGAACTTGGAAACACCTCTGCAAATTTAAAGGCTGCTGCTGAGGGTGAAAACTATGAGTGGACAGATATGTATGACAGATTTGCAAAGGAAGCAGAAGAAGAGGGTTTTGTTGAACTTGCTTATAAGTTTAGAGAGGTTGCTAAAATCGAAAAGGCTCACGAAGAAAGATATTTGAAACTTCTAAACAATGTTGATATGCAAGCAGTGTTTGCAAAGAGTGAAGAAGTTATGTGGGAATGCAGAAATTGTGGTCATCTTGTAATTGGAAAGAAAGCGCCAGAAGTTTGTCCTGTATGTGCTCACGCAAAAAGTTATTTCGAAGTAAGAAAAGAGAATTATTAAGATTTAATTATAATAGCAAAATCCACCAAGAAATCTTGGTGGATTTTTTTATTGGTTAGAAAGTGCCAAACATTTGAATGAGTTATTAAAATTAAAATGTCTTTGAAGCAAAAGTAGAAGTTTACAAATTCAATTGTAAGTTGAAAGAGGCAGTCCTCTTTTCGGGTAATAAAGGAAAACAAGACATTTGGCTTTTAGTCGTTTTTAACAAAAAATTGACTAAGCGATTGTTAAAAGTAAATAAATGGCATTAAAGTTCGGGTGGTCTTTTAAAATCACTAAATATATATTATTGGGTCCCAAGGTGTCTAGCAATATAATATTCGGCAATTTTTCTAACCATATTACATTCTACGCACTCAGAAGTAATTGTGTGCCAGTTTTAAAGGCAATTAAAATAGTATTTTTTATCTTGCAAACATCATATGCTTTAAATATGGAAAATGTGTTTAGTATAGTTCTTTTTATTTTGGGTTTTGTTCTAATTTTAAAGGGGGCAAGTTTTCTTGTCTCTTCTTCTGTAATACTTGCAAAAAAAGCGAGAATTCCATCAATGGTTATTGGTGCAACAGTTGTTGCAATTGCGACAACTTTTCCAGAAACGACTGTGGCTTTGGTGTCTTGTTTTAATGGAATGGAAGAGGTTGGAATCAGCACGAGTGTGGGTTCAATGGTTTGCAACTTCACAATTGTATTGGGTGTTGCTTTTTTATTTTTGCCAACGAGCATTGACCCGGACTCGTTTTTTTCAAAGGCTATATTTTTCGTGATAAGTGTTATTGTCCTATTTGCAGTAGGAATTGATGGGCGGATTTCTGCTTTTGAGGCAATAATTTTAATGCTCGTTTTTGTTTCATTTATAGTTATGAATTGTATTGAGGCAACAAAATCGAGCACGCAAGAAAAAATAGCAATTGAAAATCAGTCTTGGGGGCAGGTGATTTTTGAGTTTTTAATATCGGCACTTTCAATTGGGCTTGGGGCAATTGTTCTTGTAAACAATGTGGATAATATAAGTGCAATGCTAGGTCTTAATAACTCAATTGTAAGTTTTATTGTTATTGCGATAGGAACGAATATTCCAGAACTTGTAACTACAATTACATCAATAAAGTTGAAAAGCCCAGAAATTGGAGTAGGAAATATATTTGGTGCAAGTATAATAGATTGTACATTGTTGGTTGCAGGCTCGGTGGTCGTATCTAGTGGAAAAGAACTCTTGCTTTCAAAAAAATTAATAGCGGTTACTTGTCTTGCACTCTTTCTAATAACTGCTATTATATCTATTCCAATTATCAAAAATGGCAGGTCAAACCGAAAGCAAGGTGTTTACTTGATTGCCATCTATTTGATTTATACAATTCTTTTAGTGCACTTAGTGTAAGTTGTCAGAATTTGTATATTTTTCGTGAAACATTAAATGTTTCACGGGGATAGTTGAAAAGTGTTGAAAACTCTGTTGAAAACTTTGAACATACATTCTATACAGGGCTCTCAAACCTTTTAAAATAAAGGCTTGTAGCGTTTGAAAAGTTTTTAACAGGGGTGTTGAAAACTCTGTTGAAAACTCATATAAAAAGTGAACACTTGTTCAATAATACAAGTTATTATCACTTGACAATGAAATTGCTGTCAGTCTATAATAGTTGTATGCAAATTGAGGGTGTAATTAATAACATAATATATAAAAATTTGGAGACAGGCTTTACTATTGTAAGGGTTGAAAATGGAAAAACTGAAACGGTTGCTTCGGGGAAATTTCCTCTTGTTGGAGAGGGTGAAAAAGTTGTCCTTGAGGGAGAAAAAGTTGTCCACCCAAAGTATGGCGAACAGTTTAAAGTAACAAATGTTAAAATTGAAAAACCAACAACATCTGCTCAGATTGAAAAATATTTGTCGAGTGGGCTTATAAGTGGTGTTGGTCCGGTTACGGCAAAAAACATTGTCGCTATGTTTGGAGCAGAAACTTTATCTGTTATTGAAAACGAACCTATGAGGCTTTCAAAGGTAAAGGGTGTCAGCAAAGAAAAAGCAATAAACATTGCTCTTAAATACAATGAGATTAGGAAATTGCAAGATGCTGTTATTTTCTTGCAATCTTATGATGTGTCTGTAAATATGGCTGTAAAGATTTACGACAAATATAAAAAGAGAACACAGGAAATATTAAGCAAAAATCCATATAAACTTGTTGAGGACATAGATGGAATTGGATTTAGAACTGCGGATAAGATTGCAATTAAGATGGGGATTGAACCAGACTCCACTTTTCGAATGAGGGCAGGAATTGTATTTTGCTTGTCTGAGGTGTCTGAGAAAAATGGAAGCACAATTGTAGAAAGAGAAGAATTAAAGGTTTCAGTTGCAAAACTTTTAGGTTTTCCAGTGGACACAAAGCAGATTGCTTACGAGCAGACAATTGCAGACCTTTTGATAGATGGCTATATCAAGGAATATGTTGATGAGGGCCTAACATATTTGGGGCTTACAAAGTTTTACAAAATGGAAAAGGTAATTGCGACAAAACTTAATTTGCTTGCTGACGGCTGGAATTATGCAAAAGTAGATGTTACATCAAAACTTGATGAATATGAGAAGATGAATGGAATTGTTTTGCACGAAGAACAAAGGATAGCAGTAGAAAGTGCTATTTCAAATGGCGTTGCAGTTATAACTGGTGGACCGGGAACAGGAAAAACCACTATCATCAAAGCGATAAATGGTATTTTGAAAAGTATGAGGCTTAAAACATTGTTGCTTGCACCTACTGGAAGAGCAAGTAAACGATTGTCCGAAGCAACTGGTGATGAGGCAAAGACTATTCACCGAGCACTTGATATAAATTTCAAGGGCAAAGAGTATGAAAGTGCGTTTAACACACTTACAGACCTTGAAGTCGATTGTTTAATTGTAGATGAGTGCAGTATGGTTGATACATATGTTATGTACAACTTAGTAAATGCGTTGAATAGAGGAATGAGGCTCATACTGGTTGGGGATAAAGACCAGTTACCAAGTGTGGGTGCGGGAAATGTTCTTGATGACCTAATAAATACCGGAAAAATACCAGTTGTTAGTTTGAAACAGGTTTTCAGGCAGGCAAGTGAAAGTAAAATTGTTGTAAATGCACATAATATCAATAATGGTGAAAATCTTGAATATGACAATAAAAACGGCGACTTTTTTGTTATGAATAAAGAAAGTGCAGATGAAAACCTTGAACTTGTGGTTGAGCTTGTTTCGAAAAGATTGCCAGCATTTTTGGGGATTGACAGCAGTCAAGTGCAAGTTATTGCACCAATGAAAGCGGGGTTGCTTGGTGTGCAAAATTTAAACACATCTTTGCAAAATGAAATTAATCCAAAAGAGACCGGCAAAAATGAAGCCGTTTGGGGCGAAAAGGTCTTTCGTGAGGGCGACAGAGTAATGCAGACGGTGAACAACTATGACCACGAGTGGGAGAAAAAAGGTGTGCGTGGAAGTGGTGTCTTTAATGGAGACATTGGTTTTATTTTAGAAATCAACCCAGACACAAATGAAACCCTTGTTGAGTTTGAAGATGGAAGAAAAGCTTTTTATACAATTGCTCAGCTTGATGAGTTAATGCTATCTTACGCAATAACCATTCACAAAAGTCAAGGAAGTGAGTTTGATGCGGTTGTAATACCAGTGACTGGTGGAAACCCTATGATGATGACAAGAAATCTTTTATACACAGCGGTAACAAGAGCAAAAAAGATGGTTGTTTTGGTGGGGTCGCTTAATTCAATTTACTCAATGATAAAAAATACTTTTTCAGTAAAAAGAAAGACATTGCTCAAAAAATTAATACTGGATAACAATCTAGAACTATAAATGAATAATAGTGGACTCTTCGTTACAAAATAAAGTAACGAGGAGTTTTTCTATGAAGAGATTTTTAAAAATTGTATTTTCGTGTGTGTTAGTTATTTTATGTATGCCAGCCATAGTTGGCTGTGGGGAACAAAAAGGAAATGTTAAAATTGAACTGCCAAAAGAAATTGCTCTAACTGAGGACAAGTCAATGCCAAAGTTGAAGGTTTATGACACAAACATTAAAGGCATTGTTGAAATGGAACTTGAGGATTATTTACTTGGAGTTGTTGCGGGTGAGATGTATAACTCTTGGCATGATGAGGCTTTAAAAGCTCAGGCTATTCTTGCAAGAACTTATACTCTGTATTATTTGCAAAACTTCAAAAGCAAGTATGAGGGTGCTGATATAAGTAATGATGTAACAGAGGCACAAGCCTATGATGAATCAAGAATCAATGACAAAATTAAAAATGCGGTAAAAGAGACAAGAGGCAAGGTCGTTCTTTTTAATGATGAATTAATAGAAACGTGGTTTCACTCAAACAGTGGAGGTGTTACAACAACTGCTAAAAACGGATTAAATTATGGAGACACAGAGGGCTATACCCAAATAAAGAAAAGTGTAGAGACCTCAGAGAATAGTGAAAACTTCGAGTGGAGCAAAACTTTTACTAAAACGGAGGTATTGTCTGCACTTCGTGAGATGGGTGGGTCTGTAAGTTCAGTTAATGCGTTTAGAATTTCAGAGAAAGATGACAGTGGCAGAGCGAAAAAGTTCCAAGTAGGTACAACTGAAATTGATGCTAACACATTCAGGTTGAAGATTGGCTCAACAGAAATGAAATCTACACTTATAACTGATATCATTGTAAGTGCAAACTCAATAAGTTTTGCAGGTAGAGGCTATGGGCACGGTGTTGGTATGAGTCAATGGGGTGCAAGAATACTGGCAGAAGAGGGCAAAAGTGCCGAAGAAATTATAAACTACTACTTTAAAGATGTTAAAATAGCCGAATATTCTTTATAAAAGTAAAAAAATGTTTTCACTTTTAATAGGTTTTGTTATATACTAGTCTTTGTACTACGCAAAAATTAGGAGTGAAAAAAGAATTTATGAAAATATGTTTCGTAAGGCACGCAGAGATTAAAAGATATGTGGGCGAATTAATTCCAGATGCAGTTGGTATATCTGCAAGGGGTAAAAAAACAGCAAAAGAAGTTGCTGAATATTTGAAGAATGAAAATGTAACTGTTGTATATTCTTCACCAATAACAAGAGCAAGCGAGACTGCAAAGATAATTGCAAAGGCTTTTGGTGTTGACCATATTACAATGAAGCAGTTTACTGAAAGAAAGGGGGTTGTTCCAAGAACTCCGCTTGAACAAGAGTGGGCGGAGAACTACCTAAACCTTGATTACAGAAATGGCAAGGTTGAGACTATAAGCGACTTTTACAAGGCAAACTTTGAGGGGCTTGACTTAATAATCAAGGAGAACAAGCTCAAAGAGACAAAAGAAAAAGAGCAAACCTTGGTTGTGGTTGCTCATTCTTCAAATCTTTATGCTTTCAATGCTTACTTTAACAAATTGCCTTTAAAGGGCAAGGCAGTTTGGCTTCAATGCTCAAATGGAGCGGTTGTTAAATTTAGGGTTTAAAGCACTTCAATTTTTATTGCAAGAACACCGTATTGGTGTTCTTTTTCTTTTGAATAATATGTGTGATAGGTTTCGAGTATTTCGCTTTCGCTCAGTGTGTTAAAGCCAATTTCTGAGTAGTTGATTTTCTTTGCCATATCTTCAAAACTTTCAAAGTGCAAAAGTTCAGTGATTGTTACAACCATTGTCTCAAGTGTTTGGTTGTTTGTAAAATTAATGTAGTCTCCAACCGAAAGAATTTGCCTTTTTTCATCATTAAGTCTTACTTCGTAAATTTTGTTTCCGTTTTTAATGTTGTCAAAATGTACAGAGTCAAGATTCATACAAACAACTCTCTTTGGATTTTCGAGTAATGCCTTGATTGCTCTTCCACGGTGAGAAACAGAATTTTTTTCTTCATCACTAACCTCGCTGAATTTTTCTTCTAGGTCATATGAATAGAATATTGGGTCATAGCCAAAATCTAGTTTTCCGCTTTCCATCTCGGTGATTTCGCCACAAGATTTTCCAATCCCAACCTGTATGTCGTTATCGCCGTTATACAAAACCATTGCACAGGCAAAGTGTGCTTTTCTGTTTACAGCCCCCTCCATCTCAATCAAAAGTTTTGCTCGGTTTTCCTCGTCTGTTGAATGCTCGTGCGTTTCAGATGCATATCTAGCACTATATACACCCGGTGCTCCATCAAGAACATCAACAAAAAGTCCAGAGTCATCAGCAAGAACACTTACTTGTTCGCCCTTTGACGCCATATACTTATAAA
Source organism: Clostridia bacterium (assembly GCA_045588795.1). Classification (GTDB taxonomy): domain Bacteria; phylum Bacillota; class Clostridia; order Christensenellales; family UBA1242; genus UMGS1908. The sequence continues at coordinate 8,120 of JAZNEY010000057.1, forward strand.
TGGTTTTTGCTTTTATTAAACTGTTGCCAATAAGTGTGGTTGCATTTTCCTCAATATCTTCGTGAAATCCACAATCTGCCATAGATAAAACTTCATAATTTGTTAAGATTTCTTTAACCTCTGAAATCTTATGTTTGTTATTACTTGCAAAAATTAGTTTGTTCATAAATTCCTCTCTTTGGTAGTTATATATAGATTGTAGCACAAACGTTTTTAGTTTGCAATCAAAACAAAATTGTTATAAACTTGAAATTCGTGAATATTTGTGTTAAAATATTTGTAACGGAGGAGTTTTTATGAGAATTGATGATAAAACAAAAGCAAGGCTTCAAGAAATGCACGAGAGGGCAGGAGACAAGGTTTTATATGGTATAGATGTAATATCTTTGGTTGAAACTATATATAGAACGGATAGTGAGATTTACAAGGCTATGACAGATGGTGAGCAGATTAGCGGACTTGTTAAGAAAACCATCAGAAAAGATAAAGACAGCGTAACTGGGGCTATGAAAGCAAGACTTTATCATCTTTGTGTGGGCTATGAAAATGCAATGAACACCGAGCAAGGCAATTAAAAAGATGTTATAAATTACAGATGATAGTGGGGGAAAGTATGGAAAAATGGGAAATAAAAAGGTGGTGGGAAGAGGCATCACCAGAGGAAATTAAAAAAATAGAAGAGACCTTTCAAAAGCCTTTGGCAGAAATAATAAAGGAAGAAATTGCAAAACAAAAAAGTGAAAAACTTGGAGTTATTGAGGAAGAACTGAAAGAAGAGAAAGGCGAAAAGAGGGCACGAACAATGTCGGTAGTGACGAAAACGGGTCTTACTATAATTGGTCTTGGTGGAGCGGTGGCGACTGCTGGAATAATTGCAAAATCGCCAGATAAGAGTGTTGGCTATCCATTGGTTACGCTTGCTTTTGGGTCTACTATGGCATCACTAATTGCACCAGTTTTGCTTGATGGAACAAAGCTGTTTTCTAATGACACAATACTGGAAGATGTCCAACTTGGCTTAGAGGCTCGAAAAAATATCAAAGAGTTAAAAGAATTGCAAAAGACCCTAAGAAAAGACTTGGAGGAGCAAAATGTATAGAATAGTTGAGCTGACCAATGGCTTAAAGTTTGTTGAACTGGCAAAGATTGGTTATGATAGCAACCAATTTTTGTTTGTCGCAAGTTTAACGGAGGATATAAAATTCTTGTTTTTGCAAAAAGGAGAAAGCGACTCTGATGTCATTCCTGTTGAAGATGGGGAGTTAATATTACAACTTACCGAGCGTGTTCAAGAGGAGGTTTTTCCAAGAATTAAAGAACAATTAAAGAGTTTGAATCTAAAATAGCGAAACAAATGCAATAGGCTTTTATAGAAACAAGATATCATAATGTGCAAAATACGAGAGGGTTTTGCACTTTTATTTGCAGTTGTGGTGGAATGGCAGACACGCACGCTTCAGGCGCGTGTGAAGAGATTCGTAGGGGTTCAAGTCCCCTCAACTGCACCAAACAAAACAAATCCGAACCGAAGGGCTAGTAATTTTGAAACTAGTGAAATCACTTTATTTATAAATAATAAAGTGATTTTTTTCTTATGCAATACTACTATTGAAATATTTTACCAAATATGCTATAATACTAGCGGAGAAAGTTATGAAGATTAAAGACCTTTGTTTCGAAATAATACAAAAATGTCCAAATAATTGTATGTTTTGTTCTTCCGAAAGCAATTTTGAAAAATGTAATATTGTTGATTTTGGAACTTTTAAAAATACAATAAATCATTTTATATCTCTTGGTGGCATTGAAGAAATTTCTTTTAGTGGCGGAGAACCGATGTTGCACCCAAATATTTTTGATATAGTTAGATATTGTAGTGATTTGGGTATAAAAACAACACTTTATACAAGTGGTATTGTATCAAGAACAGAACAATCACGAAGTGATAACATATATATTCAAAAAATATTAAATCAATTTGCTAATTTTAGGGAAATATCTATTGATGAATTTAATAAATTAGAAAGATGTG
>JAZNEY010000058.1:0-9945 GCA_045588795.1 Clostridia bacterium
TGCAATACTTTCAAAAGGAAAATTGCTGCAAACTGGAACTATTCACGAAATAAAACAAAAAACCAACACAGAAAATTTTGAAGATGCTTTTATAAAGTTGGTGGAGGCAAAAAATGAATAGAATTCTAAATTTTTATAGAAGAAATTTAAAAGAAGTTTTAAGAGACCCCATTATATACATTTTTTGTTTAGGGTTTCCAGTTGCAATGTTTTTACTATTTTATGTAATAAATAAGTTTTCAGGCGGAAACACTCCAACTTTTGAAATATTGTCTTTATTGCCCGGCCTGATTGTTTTTTCTTACTCATTTGTTATGTTGACTCTTGCTATTATGGTGTCTAAGGACAAACAAACATTCTTCTTAAAGAGATTATATTCTTCTCCAATGAAATCGTATGATTTCATAGTGGGCTATCTTATTGTTGGCTTATTTATAGGAATGTTGCAAACAATGGTATGCATAACAACTGGCTTTATAATTTCTGTGGTGTCCACCACTAATTTTATATCGATTGGGAATATATTGCTGTTAATTATTTCAGAATTGCCTGTGCTTATTTTAAACATATTTTTGGGTATACTATTTGGAACTATGTTTAATGATAAATCGGCACCGGGTATTTGTTCAATATTTATAAGTTTATCGGGAATTCTTGGCGGTTGTTGGATGCCAATTGAGACTATGGGTGGTTTTGAAACTTTTTGCAGATTTCTACCTTTTTATCCATCGGTCTATATTGGCAGGATAGTTACTAATTCAGTGAATGCATTAGGTGTTGCTTACACTTTTGATAAAATTGCTGTTTTAGGATTACTTACTATATGTATATTTACGATTGCTAGTGTAGTTTTAACAATTATAACCTTTAACAAATATAAAGTTTGTGATAAATAAAAAAGGAGATTTTTATATGGATAAATTAAAAGAACTTAGAATAGTTGATAACTTTTATCAGACCTCGGCATTTTTCCCAATGCCTACAATTTTAGTTGGAACAGTTAGTGAATCCGGTCAAACAAACTTGGGGGCATATTCATTGTGCTTTCCGTACTATATTGCTGGAAAAGATTATTATGCTATGATTTTGGAATGCAGAAATAGTTCAAATACCGCACAAAATTTGCTCCGCACAAAAAAGTGTACCTTAAACTTTATCCCAGATGATAAAAAGTATTTTAAGGAGGCTGTAAGACTTGGTTTCCCTGGCGACACAACCGAAGAAAAAATGAAAGATTGTTTGTTCACTTTGAAAAATAGCGACCTTGGGATGGATAGGCCTCAAATGGTTGCTGAAAGTTTTCAGGTGTTTGAATGTACTTGGGATGATAGCCTCGAAGATGCATTTAAGGATAAACCGGGCAATCTTGAAGGATATGAACCGCCATACAGAAACTTTAATGGTATTACAAGTAAATTTGGTGCTCACTTCATTTTGAAAATAGACAGAATTTTGATGCAAGAAAAATATCATAATTCAATAGTAAATGGAGTAAAGTCAAACAACTTTCCAGATGTTCCAGTTGATTACGGATACCGTGATAGTACAAATTTCTGGTACACAAGATTTACAAAACCAATTGCTGAGAAAATTCCAGAAAAGAATGATGGAGATGTAAAATCTGTAATTTATGCGGCAGACAGAATTGACCCAGAAATTAAGTTTACCGAAGAGGCATGTGCAAAACTTGTAAAGATACCAAGAATATTTTTAAAGGCAGCACTTACTCAAATGGTGAATATTGCAAGAGAAGAGGGAATAAAACTAATTGATGAAAAGGCACTTGATATAATAAACGACAAAAGAAGAAAAGAGAAAAAGTAAACAAACGCAAAAATAAAAGAAGTCAAAAATTTTGACTTCTTTTTGTTTTGATTTTTTAAAATTTGTACGGCTCATTTCTAAGTCTGCTTATCAAATTTACATATTTGAGCCCATTAATATTTTCACCATTTTTTAATCTGTAAACGGTGCCATCTTTAAGTTGTAATTGTATGCTACAAGCACCCTCAATTGCAGTTCCTACAATATCCGCAATTGGGATTTGAATTTCATTTGTATCATTTTTTAAGGTCAATACCGTGTTTGTTATTTTAGTGCTAAACCCACCAAGAACTTGGCTTTTATATTTTGTTTCTTTTCTTTGGACTTCCCAGTCGTTGTCCTCGAATATAACTTTGTCATTAGGATACTCTTCAAATTTGATTTCTCTCAATTTTTCCTTTTGGAATTTATCCCAGTTATCAAGTCTGTCAAATTTACAGTTTTCAATATAACCATATTCGTTGTATTTTGCTTCAAGGTCGCAATTTTTACATTTGATTAAGTCGCCCTCGCCATAAACTGAGCAAAGTTCTCCACAATTAGGACAAGCATACAAAAATGCCTCAATATTTTTTGCATAGTCTTCTGTAATAAATTTGACTTTATCTCTTTCTTGCACTTCATACGCATTTACGCGGAGTGAGGTAGATATAAGTTCGTAAAGTTCATCATTTGACATCTTTTCAATTTCTTCTGGCATTATGATGCTATCAACATATGAATGAATGTGGCCTTTTCTTTTGTTTTTTGTCCACCTCGGAGAAGATAGATATCCGCCCTCTGTTTTGTAAATAACAATAGGCACATTTAATTTCTTCGCTAGCTTTGCTGTTGATGGTTTAATCCAAGACATATCACCACTGAATGATTTATTTCCCTCTGGGAAAACTCCAACTGCGCCACCTTGTTTGATTACCGAAAATACATTTTTTACAGTTTCTGCATCAATTCCAGATTTTGTAATTGGAATAGGTGATACCAAGTGCTTAATTAACTTTCCAGCCTTTAAACTTGCTACATGGTCACTCATTACAAAGTAAATTGGGCACTTAAAACCCTTTGCAACAAAAAATGGGTCGAAGTCTGTTGTATGGTTTGAAAAAACCAAAAATGGTGGTTTTATATCACACTTAGTACAAGTGAAATTAAATTTTTTCTTTAAATAAACGGTCATAATTGGTCTAACCAATGTAAACCACATTTTGTGTCTTATACTTGTTTTCATAAATTTCCTCTTTTGCTAATTATTACTCATATTATTAATAATATAATAAATTTGATAAATATTCAATCAAATTTTTATAGATTATCAAAATTTGTTCACAATTATTTGTTTTTTTTGTTCATTTATGGTATTATTAAAGCATTCTATTAAAAAGGGAGAGGTTTTTTAAATGGACTTATTTAGGAAATGTTTTGATTTTGATTTGGCAGATAAATATAAAGATTTGGGGATTTATCCTTACTTTCACTCACTCGAAAGTAAGCAAGATATTGTTGTTGAGATGGAAGGCAAAAGACAAATTATGATAGGCTCAAACAACTACTTGGGTTTAACCAGTCATCCAGAAGTTATTAATGCTGCGGTTGAGGCAACAACAAACTTTGGTACAGGTTGTAGCGGTAGCAGGTTTTTGAACGGTACAACTGTTGGACATATCGAAATGGAAAGGGAACTTGCAGAGTTCTTAAACAAAGAAGATTGCGTTACTATGAGTACCGGTTTCCAAACAAACCTTGGTGTTATAAGTGCACTTTGTGGCAGAGGAGATGTTGTTGTTTGTGATAAAGAAAACCACGCAAGCATTTATGATGCAATCAGATTAAGTTATGCCGATATGGTTAGATTTAAGCACGCCGATATGGAAGATTTGGAAGAAAAACTTAAAAATATTCCAGAAGAAAAGGGCATTTTAATCGTAACTGATGGCGTATTTAGTATGGGCGGAGATATTTGCAATCTTCCAAAACTTGTTGAACTTAAAAAGAAATATGGTGCAAGATTAATGGTAGATGATGCTCACGGTCTAGGTATTCTTGGAAAGAATGGCAGGGGAACGGCCGAATATTTCGACCTTGAAAGTGAGGTAGATGTTATTGCGGGAACATTCTCTAAAAGCCTTGCAAGTCTTGGTGGATATTGTGCAGGTGACAGAAAAATTATCGACTATATAAGACACAATTCAAGACCATTTATTTTCAGTGCGTCAATTCAACCATCTAGTATTGCGGCTGTAAGAAAAGCACTTGAAATAATTAAAAGAGAACCAGAAAGAAGAGAAAACCTTTTAAATATCGCTGATTATATGAGAAATGCATTAAAGAGCAGAGGAATTAAGATTCGTGAATCAAACACACCAATTATTCCAATCTACACCTATGAGCCAGAAATCACATTAAAGGCTTGTAAAATGTTGTTTGATAGGGGCGTGTATGTTAACCCTGTATTACCACCAGCAACACCTCCGGGCGAATGTTTAATCAGAACAAGTTATACTGCAACTCACACAGAAGAGTTAATGGATGAAGCGGCAGACATTATTCGTGATGTGTTTGCAGAGCTTGGAATTTTAGGTGAATAATTTAAAACAATAATAAAAACTCGGTGGAATATCTTACCGAGTTTTTTGTTTTGTGCATTACAACAAGTAATTAATTTTAAAATTAATAATAGTCCTTTGGAATATAATGATATCCACATAGGCAAGTGCTACATTTAGGGCAAATAGCACCGCCACAGAGAGAGCATTTTGGTTGTTTTGCCTTATCAAAAAAGTTTCGGCAAGCCCAACAAATATTGTTTTGTGCTTTATATATTGAAAAGCAATAAAAATTATGTTATATTATTCTTAAAAATGGTTTTTATTCAAAAGATAAGGAAGTGTGTTATGCTATTTATTCAAAACCCATTATATACTGCACTTGCAGATTATACAAAACGCAGAAATAACTTGTGTTCATATAATGTAGGATTTCTCAGTAATTATAAGTCCTTTGACCAAAAAGATAACAGCGTAATAAAGTTTAGGTTGTGGGACATTCAAACGGATATTATTAAATGCGATAGCAACGCTGACTCCAATAAAAGTTCTCCAATTTTAGGAACGGTCTCATATAGTGGAACGCTTGACTTTGTAGTAGATGAATCAATGCAAATTGTTTATATTTATAAACTTCCAACAATTAAGCACTTAAACCAAGAAATCAATGTGTGTACTGGGGATATAATAAGAATTATAAATGAAAAAGCCTCAAAATATTTGCCTCAAAGTGATTTTAAACTACAACTTATAAATGACTTTGAAATTGCCTCTATTGATGAAAGAGCGAATAAAGAATTTCCTAGCATAGCAAATACAAGATCGTATAAAACTCTTATGGCTATTATACAGAAAATAGAAAAAGAAGAGGATAGGATAGCGCAAGATGTCAAGGAATATAAAGCAAAACAAGACAGGCAGGATAGGGCTATTGAAAATTCATTAAGTAAAAAAAGAAAAATTTTTGGCATTGACCCAGAAAAGATAGTGGATAGTGAGGAAAGGGAAAGGGTTGTTAAAGACAGAATAAGGCAAGTATATGCCAAAAGACTTGAAAATGCCAAAAGACACTATGAGAAAAGCAAAACCAAATATATTGATATTCTAACTACAATTCCAGACTTCGTTTATCATGAAGAAACACCAAAGAAACTCGACTACTGGTGGAGAGAAAACATTAAAAAAAGTCCATATACATATGCACTGCAGTATGATGAAGATGGGAATTTGATTGACTTTAAAACTTTTGTTGATAGAGTTATTGAGGTGGACACAACTATCGGTGCAATAGAACATATAAGAATGGTTCAACTTGAAAATTTAGGCACCCCTTTGAGTGCTAAAGAAGCGCAGGACTGGTCATATTATGGAGGACAAAAATATATTGACGACTACAACTACACTTTTTATGGTCAATTATTGAGTTGGCTTCCAGACTCTCCTTGTATGGGCTGGATATTTAAAACAAGAGGAGAAAAGTTTGAAAGAGGAATTGACCTTATAATGCAACTTTCAGAATTAAAAAATCAAATTCAAGTTTATGAGGAAATAGTTAATTCACCTGATTCAAAAATTATTTCATCTTTTTCCCAAGAAAATGGTAATTGGGGAAACATTATGAGCCAGCCAGCCTTTATAAGATATGGAAGAGACCATACTGGCACACCTATAGACAGGGTTGGGTACCATTTACTTATGGTAAAACCAGGAGTTTCATCTTTTGATTTTGAAAACATAAAAAAATACACTCGCAGAAATGGTTACGAATTTGGAAGAAAAGTTGCAGAAAGACACAAAAATCTTAAAGCATTGGCGTTAGAGACTAAGCGTTTAGATGTCGGTGGCAGAGCCGTTTGTATGTTGCCATCATCATTAAATTTTGAGCAAACTAATCAGATTATAAACGAAGCACTATTCGGATTTTGTGATAATATATTTGTTGTAGATGACCCATCACAGGCAACACAAGTTAAAAGAATTATCTATAACCACTTTATTGCAGAAATAAAACAAATTCAACAAGAGTGGGAAATTGCTCAAACCGAAATTCGTGGAAGAGAATATGAAATGGTTGATGGCAAATATCTCCAATATTCTGTAAATTCTAGGTTTCTATCTAAGTTAAGAAGTCTTGAATCTTGGAACAGGTTGACTGGTATAGTGGTAGATAAAGACTATTACAAACATTTTTTTGTGAAAACTCCGACCAACAAAAACCTTTACCTTGACCTTTGCAAAAACCCAAAATATGGAATCAAGAATATTGCCGAAGAGTTCTTTGGCTTATTGAACAATGAATACAACAGACTCCATTTGTTTGTTTCTGAGCGTATTTTTCACGAAACAAGTGTGGCTTTCGGGTTTGAAAGAGGGAGAACATTGTACCATAATTGTTTAGAACTGTTCAAGCAAATAGATTGGGAGAAAATTGATGAAGAATATCTTGGTGGCTATTCAAGCTACGGAATAGATTCAAATGAAAAGGCAGAATTTAGGTCAATGCTTGTAAATATGCCACAAGAAATTTATCAAGACAATGAACCGGACTATAGTGCAGATTTAAGTGAATTGTTTGACTTTCAAGAAGAGGCATCATTTGAGGAGTATTTAAATGCCCTTGAACTTGGGCTTATAAAAATGGATATTCCAGAATGTGAAGAATAATTTATATATAAAAACAAAAACTCGGTGGAATATCTTACCGAGTTTTGCTATATTTAGAATTTAAAAATATTTTATTGTTCTTTCAGTCTAAAAATAATCTTTTGGAATGTAGTGATAGTTGCACAAACACTTTCCACATACAGGACAAATAGCACCGCCACAGAGAGAGCATTTTGGTTGTTTTGCCTTATCAAAAAAGTTTCGGCAAGCCCAACAAATATCTCTATCTTGTTTTGCAAGAGGACCAATTTCTTTAAGTCTTTTTACTTCGATTTCCATTTCTTCACCATTAAACAGGTTTTCGATTTCATCTTGATAAAATTTGTATTCTTTTCCTTCTTCATTGGCAACAAGTAGTGCATTATTTAGAAAGTTCTTTATTGTATATTTTTCAACTTTTGCTCCGGTGGTTGTATTATAAACTTTATATATTATCGAGCCCAAAGCAAGTTTCTTTTGTCTTACAATATCTTTAAACCTTCCAGTTAGTAAAATAGGGGTGCTTGTCTGTTTTATAATTGGTTTGTTACCACCTTGTAAATTTGTAGTTTTTTTCATCGCATTACTTATGGCTTCTTTTTTGTCAAAAAAGAACTCATCATCCTTGATTGGAAGAGTTAATATTTCATTATTTCTTGGGTTTTTTAATGTATAATTTCCGCCATCTTTTTTTAGTAAAATAAATTCTTTAATTTGTACTTTTTCATTTTTATACCATACACGATAAATAGGGAAGTCTTTGCTTATTTCAATTTTCATTTTTTGAAATCTCCTCTTTCAATATAAGTATATCATATATCATTAAACTTCCACAATAGAATGAGGTGGAGTTTGTTGTTTTTATTACAAACAAAAAGGTTAAGCACTATTTGTACTTAACCTTTTTTGGTGCAGGCAAAGAGACTTGAACTCCCACGCCTCACGGCACTAGATCCTAAGTCTAGCGCGTCTGCCAATTCCGCCATGCCTGCAAGTGGTGATCCAACCGGGACTCGAACCCGGGACCCCAAGATTAAAAGTCTTGTGCTCTACCAACTGAGCTACTGGATCATATTATTTAGTTTTTTTTAAATGGGGTGAGTAGTGAGAGTCGAACTCACGACCTCCAGAGCCACAATCTGGCGCTCTAACCAACTGAGCTATACCCACCATAAGTTGGTTTTGGTGCGTCAGAAGGGATTCGAACCCCTGACCCACGCCTTAGAAGGGCGTTGCTCTATCCAGCTGACCTACTGACGCAAATTGCGTACACCGTAAAGGTTTATTGGCTGGGGTGGAAGGATTTGAACCCTCGAATGTGGGAGTCAGAGTCCCATGCCTTACCACTTGGCGACACCCCAATGTCGCACTTTTGAAGGTCCCACTTTAATAATTTGGCTGGGGTGGCTGGATTTGAACCAACGAATGCGAGAGTCAAAGTCTCGTGCCTTACCGCTTGGCGACACCCCAATATTAAATTACCAAGCATTTTATATCAAGTTGTGTGTTTTAAAAAATGGAGCGGGTGATGGGAATCGGACCCACGCAATCAGCTTGGAAGGCTGAGATTCTACCATTGAACTACACCCGCATATTGACTAGATTTTAAGCCCACCACAAGTTGACTAGTCAATTCTACCATAATTTATTTGTTGTGTCAATAAAAATTTTAAATTTTTAAAAATTTTTTAATTTCTTTAAACACCAAACTTTAAACCACCATCAATAGTTAAAACTTCACCATTTATATATGAACTTTCTTCGCTCGCTAGAAAATAGACAGCCTTTGCAACATCTTTGGGTCTTCCAATTCTTTCAAGAGATACTCTCTCTACAAATTCTTCTTTCTCTTGATATGTCAAATCGTTATTCATTTTTGTATCAATAAGTCCTGGAGCAACAGCATTAACCCTTATTCCATTTGGACCAAGTTCATTTGCAAGTGCTTTTGTTAAGCCAATCAATCCAGCTTTGGTTGCTGAATATGTGCTTTCAACTGCACCACCATAAACTCCCCATATGCTTGAAACAAAAATAATGTTTCCTGTTTGATATTTGCACATATTTTGTGATATCAATGAAGTTAAGTAGGCTGGGGCAGTTAGATTAATATTGATATGCTTTTCCATACCCTCATAGTCCTCGTCAACTATTGGGCAAATTCTTGCAACTCCTGCATTATTAACTAGTACATCAATTTTGCCGAAAGTTTCTCTTGCAATTCTTGCCATATCTGCAATTTGTAGTGGCTTTGTAAAATCTGCTTGTATTGGTAATACATTTGTCATTGAAGATAGTTTCTCTACAAGACTTTCGTTTAAATTTCTATTGTAATGATATACAATGTTATATCCATTTTTTGCAAAAATTTCAGCGATTGCTCCACCAATGCCACCAGATGCACCAGTAATTAAAACTGTTTTGTTTTCCATAAAACACCTCTTGAACTAAATTTTCTATAATTGTAGCATATTTTTTTAAAAATTTCAAAAAATTTGTTGCATTTTAAAAAATTTGTGATATACTTATTTATGTTTTTGAGCAAAAATTAAATATTTGGGCCATTAGCTCAGTTGGTAGAGCAGCAGACTCTTAATCTGTTTGTCCGGGGTTCGAGTCCCCGATGGCCCACCACATTAGACCTAAATCTAACCCTTGTGGTTGGTTTAGGTTTTTAATTTTACGATAAAGGATGATAGTATGAAAAAAGAAAAGAAAATAATAAATACACTGATAATTATTTTTTCTGTTATTGGTCTTATATTAGGTATTGTCGATTGTTTATTAAACCAGCAAACAGCATCCTTATTTATGGGTGTTTGCTCTTCGGTCGGTGTCGTTCAACTGATGTTTGAATCTATACATTTTAAAAGAAAATATATGGATGAAATTTTTAAAAGCTTTTTATTATTGCTTACTGGAGCAGTTGCCATATTGC